>JBBSRT010000059.1:0-8816 GCA_038242765.1 Propionibacteriales bacterium | reverse complement strand
GCGAGGAGGGCTGGTCGCCGGTGCTGGCCGACAACGCGGTGATGATCGATCTCGAAACCCGCGAGGTGACGCGCCTCGATCCGCTTACATGCGAACTGCCCATGGCAGGCTCAGCAGGATAGCCGTCGCTTTTGGCGCACCGGCTAGTCGATCGCGCGACCCAATGCGGCGATGACGTCGACTTTGCGCGGCAACCCCGAAGCGCGCTCAGTTATCACACCATCGCCATCAAGCACCATCACCGTCGGCGTACGTAACACGCTCAAGGCGCGGACCAGGTCGAGGTGTGATTCGGCGTCAACGTCGACGTACTCAACGCCGTCAACCTTGTGAGCCACAGCAGTCAACAGGGTCCTCGTCGCTCGGCACGGGCTACAAAACGCGCTAGAAAACTGTATGAGAGTTGCGCGCTCCCCCATCGGTGCGCCGATCTCATCTGCGCTGAGTTGGCGGCCGTTGACTCGCTCTGTACCGGCCTGTCTATCTGTACCGGCCTGTCTATCTGCACCGGCCCGTCTATCGGTGCGCGGCGCATGCCGACCGGGAACAACATCGCGACTGGGAGCAAAGCGTCCGTTCTTCAGACGCAACAACAGCGCAAGTGCCGCGGTGGCGACAAGAGCGGCCAGAAGTGCATACATGAGACGAGTTTATCGCTCAGAGTCCAAGACCGGTGCCGAGGAACTGGCTGCTGATGAAGACCACCGGCGCCGACAACGCTAACGACATGGCTCCGGCGAATCCCCAACCGGCTGCCGAATGGCCTGGGGCCAGGCTCCAGGCGCGACCCAGCACCTGACCCAGGATTGCAAACAGTCCGATGCCGGCTCCGACAGTGGCGCCGAAGATCAGACCCATGTTGGCTGGCCCCGACAGGTAGAGCGTGGACAGCCCGGTGGCCGCGCTGGCGGCGACCACTGCGGCAATGCCGACAACGGCTCGGCCGCCCGGGACCAGCCATACGAACAAAGCCACCCCGACCGCGATCGAACCGAGCGCGACCAGCGGCGCACCACCCAGCGACTGCGAAGCGCCGATCCAGCCGACGAGAAGGACTGCGAACATGCACAGCGCCGTCGCATAGCTCAGCGACAGCACCAGCGACGGCCGGCCATCCTTGCGCAACATCTGCCCCAGCAGCGCGCCAAGCAAACCCACCGTCATACCGGGCACCGCACCCGACATCAAGCCGGAGGAGATGAAACCGATCGAACCCGTGGTCGTACCCGAAGCGCCGATCCAGAGGTCCGGGAACACCGTGACTGCCGTGGCGACCAGAGCTGCGGCCAACGCCGGCCCAAAACGCGGACATGCAATCCGGCGGCCTCGCTCGTCCGAGGGTGCCGGCGCGGCAGCGACCATGAGTTGGGCGATAACCACAGCTGCGGCCACAAAAAGCGTGTCCGTATAGGCAGCGAGAGTGAAAACCGCGCCCAACATCACCGACATCAGGGTCGCTTGGGCACGGGTCACCTGTGAATCGTTCCAGTAGACCAAGCCGCTACACCCACCCGCTCGTCCTAGCCACCCGCAAAGGGCGGCAAGAACTCGACCGAGTCACCCTCATGGAGGGTCACTTTGGCCCGATCGCGTGCACCGACCGGAGTCTCCCCGACCAGGATCGAACATGTATCGATGACGTCGGCGAAACGGTCCCGATCGCGGTGCCGGCGATCGATCTCGGTAAGCAGGTCGGCGAGGTTGCCGACCTCCACCTGCTCGGACTCGATGCCCGCGGCGGCACGGGCAGCGGCCCAATAGCGGACGGTGACGGTGCTCACACCGGATTCGGATTCCTCCAAGATGCCTGCCATATGAAGTATTGTGGCCCATCTATTGAGTCCACGATGAACCGGCGGCGTATGGGCTCAGGAGGTGGACCGTGGCGAACCTGCTCCTGTTGACGAAGACAACTCAGTCTTCGATCGAAGTGTTGCCCGCCCTCGCGCTCCTCCAGCACCATATCAAGGTGCTGCCGGTCGAACCGAGCTTGCTTGTCGATGCGCCCCCCGTCGATGCCGTGCTAGTCGACGGACGCCACGACCTCGCACAGGTCCGCAGCATGACACGGGTGCTTCGCACCACCGGCCTCAGCTGCCCGCTGATCCTCATTGTCACCGAAGGTGGACTCTCGGTCGTTGCAGCCGATTGGGGCATGGACGACGTCGTGCTGATCACCGCCGGGCCCGCCGAAGTTGAAGCCCGACTGAGGGTCGGCATCGGCAAGATCAGCGCCGTTCAAGGCGCCGAAGACCCCAGCCAGCTGATCGAGACCAGTGGTCTCGTCGTGGACGAAGCCTCATACACAGCCAGGTTCAAGGGCCGTCCGCTCGACCTCACCTACAAAGAATTTGAGCTGATCAGATTTTTGGCCCAACATTCCGGCCGCGTCTTCACCCGCCAGCAACTGCTGCACGAGGTATGGGGCTACGACTATTTTGGCGGCACCCGCACCGTCGATGTGCACGTACGGAGGCTGCGATCCAAGCTCGGAGCCGATAATGAGACCCTCATCGGGACCGTACGCAATGTCGGCTACCGGTTCGTGGCACGGTCCGACGATGCCGCAGTCGCCACAAAGCCGACTGCGGCGACTGCGGAACAACTGACTGAAAGTGACACCAGATGACCAAAAGGCGCAGCGGACGCGACCTCGTCAACCTCGTCCTCGATGACGGCTCGTTCACCAGCTGGGATGAACCCATCGACCGTACGGGCGTCGACGCACGTTATGCCGCCGAGATCGCGCGCGCGACCGAAAAGTCCGGCAGCGACGAATCGGTCATCACCGGCAGCGGCACCATCTCGGGACGCAAAGTGGCGCTGCTGGTCGGCGAGTTCGGCTTCTTGGGCGGCTCCATCGGTGGCGCAACCGCTGACCGCAGCGTGTCTGCGATTCGGCGCGCGACCGCCGACAAATTGCCGCTGCTGGCCGCGACGGCCTCGGGCGGCACCCGTATGCAGGAGGGTGCCGCGACGTTCTTTGAGATGTCGACCATCGCGAAGGCACTCGTCGCTCACAAGGCAGTCGGCCTGCCCTACCTAGTCTACCTGCGCCATCCGACCACCGGCGGCGTCTTCGCGTCATGGGGATCGCTGGGACACATCACCGCCGCCGAACCGAGAGCGCTGATTGGCTTCCTCGGCCCGAAGGTCTTCGAAGAGCTCAACGGCAGGCCGTTCCCCGCGGGAGTGCAGGTGGCCGAAAACCTGCTCGAACACGGTGTTGTCGACCTTATTTTCCCGCACGAAGAAATCGCCGACCACATGGAGCGGGCGTTGTCGCTATTGCAGGACGGTCCCCGACCTGCGGTGCTTCGGCCCCGACCTGACAAGGGCCCGCAGGACGGCCTCGAGACGTGGGATTCGATCGAGCGGACCCGCAGCGCCAGCCGGCCCGGTGTGCGCGAACTCCTGCGTCATGGCGCTACCGACACGATCCGCCTCAACGGCACCAACGAGGGCGAACGCTGCGATGCGATTATCCTCGCGCTCACCCGCGTCGATGGCATCCCCGTGGTGCTGATCGGACAGGACCGGTTCGCCGAAGCCCAGGGCGAACAACTGAACCCGGCGGGTTTGCGCACGGCACGCCGCGGTATGCGTCTCGCCGAGGAGTTTGGCTTGCCCCTGATCAGTGTCGTCGACACCGTCGGCGCCGAGTTGTCCCAACCTGCCGAAGAGGGGGCGATGGCCGGCGAGATCGCCCGCTGTCTGGCTGACCTGTCGGGTCTGAAGGTGCCGAACGTGTCGGTGATCCTCGGGCAGGGGTGCGGCGGCGGCGCGCTGGCGATGCTGCCCGCCCATACGGTGATCGCGGCCGAACACGGTTGGCTCGCGCCGCTGCCCCCCGAGGGAGCTAGCACAATCGTCCACGGCGATGCGACTCATGCGGCCGAGATGGCGCGCAGCCAGGGAGTCGCAGCGCGCGAACTGCAGGCCGCCGGAGTCGTCGACGTCATTGTGCCCGAACACCCCGACGCAGCCGACGAGCCAGTTGACTTCGTACGAGCCGTTGCAGCCGCATGCGGTGCAGTCCTGCGCGAGCAGATGTCCCATGGATGACCTGCATCAGCTGATTCGTTCAGCAACTGCCGCCGACGGGGTTTCCCCGCTCAACGAGGCCGCACTGTATGCGCTCGAGGACCCTTCGTCGGTGCGACAGGAGTTCTCCTACACCGGTGACCAGCTCGTCGGTTATGCACAGGTCGACTCCAACTCCCAAGGGTGGTGCGTTGTCGCTCCCGGGTCGCGGCGTCAGGGCATCGGCACCGAACTGCTGCACCGTTTTGACTCCGACGCAGAGCTCCACCTGTGGGCCCACGGTGACCTGCCCGGTGCGCGTCCGCTCGGCGCCAAGGTCAAGCTCGTACCGCGCCGGATCCTGCTGCGGCTCGAACGTGCCATGGACGGACCAGTCAACGAAGGGCCGACTCCTGACGGGATCGCCATACGGACTTTTGAGCCGGGCAGCGATGATGCGGCGTTCCTCGAACTCAATGCGCTGGCGTTTGCGCACCACCCCGAGCAGGGCCAACTCACACAGACCGACCTCGAGCAACGGATCGCCTCGGACTGGTTCGACCCGGCCGGATTCTTTTTGGCCGAACGCGATGGCGAGCTGCTCGGATTCCATTGGACCAAAACCCATACCGATCCTGCCGTCGGTGAGGTGTACGTCGTTGGCGTCTCACCCCTTGCGCAGGGCCTGGGGCTCGGCCGGATGCTGACCGCGCACGGGCTGCGGCACCTGCAGGAGCGCGGATTCGATCGGGTCATCTTGTATGTCGAGGGCGACAATGGGCGGGCCCTTGGCGTGTATGAAGGTCTCGGATTTACCGAGGCGATGCGCGATGTGCAATACCGCCGAGCCGACTAGTCAGACGCCCCGGTGGGCTTGCTGCTTGCTCCGTGCTCATCGGCCGCCACCGAGGGCAAACGCAGCGCAATTCCTCCGTTTCACGCGATTTCGGGTCTGTTTGCCCCGTGGGGCGGCCCCTTCGCGTCACGCCCACAGCTCATTGGCGGTCCGATGCGGTGCGCGACGTGCGGTGCGCCAGCCTCCCCGCGCGTCGCACCTGGCTATTCTTGACTCATTCCAGAATTGGTGGTTGAGTCATTGGTATGAGCATCGAACCGGCAACCGTTCTGCGGGAGTCGGCCCTGCGTGTCACCAAACAGCGGCTTTCGGTCATGGCGGCCCTCGCGTTGGCACCCCACTCCGATGCGGACACCGTGCTGCAGCATGTGCGCGAAGACCTCGGCCAAGTGTCGACGCAGGGCGTCTATGACGTCCTCAATGCTCTGACCCAGCGCGGCATCTTGCGCCGCATACAACCGGCTGGCTCCTCCGCTCGTTACGAACTCAGCGGCGAAGGCTCCCACCATCACGCTGTATGTCGCTCCTGCGGCGCCGTACACGACCTCGAATGCGTACAAACGCTGTGCGTCGACACCGCCGCGCTCGGCGACCAGTTCGTCGCCGATGAGACCGAAGTCATCGTATGGGGCACCTGCTCAAACTGCCTTCAATCAACCAACCTCAAGGAGTAAACATGGCCAACCCAGATGCCCGCCCCCACGGCGGCTCAACCACCGGTGCCGGAGCGCCCGCCGAGAGCGACCGCAATTCGCTGACCCTCGGCGGCGAAGGCCCCATCCTCCTGCATGATGTGCATTTCCTGGAGCAGATGGCACACTTCAACCGTGAGCGCGTCCCCGAACGCAGCCCACACGCCAAGGGCACCGGCGCTTTCGGCGTACTCGAAATAACCGAAGACGTGTCGCAATACACCAAGGCAGCGCTCTTTCAACCGGGCGTGAAAACCGACATGCTGGCCCGCATGTCAACCGTCGCCGGTGAGATGGGCAGCCCCGACACGTGGCGCGACGTCCGTGGTTTTGCGTTGAAGTTCTACACCAGCGAAGGCAACTACGACCTCGTCGGCAACAACACGCCGATTTTCTTCCTGCGCGACCCAATGAAGTTCCCGCACTTCATCCGCAGCCAGAAACGCCTCCCCGATTCGGGCCTGCGTTCGGCCCAGATGCAGTGGGACTTTTGGACCCTCAACCCCGAGTCCGCGCACCAAGTCGCCTACCTGATGGGCGAGCGCGGACTCCCGCGCACGCTGCGGAACATGAACGGCTACGGCTCACACACCTACATGTGGATCAATGAGGCCGGCGAGAAATTTTGGGTCAAATACCATTTCCACACCAATCAAGGCATGGAGTTCTTCAGCAATGAGGAGGCGGCCGCGATGGCCGGCTCCGATGGAGACTTCCACCGCCGCGACCTCTTTGACTCCATTGCCGCGGGCAACCACCCGAGTTGGACCGTTTCGGTGCAGGTCATGGGCTACGAAGAGGGCAAAACATACCGTTTCAACCCGTTCGACATGACGAAGACCTGGCCGCACGCAGACTTCCCGCTCATCAAGGTCGGGCAGATGACGCTCAACAAAAACCCGGAAAACTTCTTCGCACAGATCGAGCAGGCCGCATTCAGCCCTGGCAACACCGTGCCGGGCATCGGCCTGTCCCCCGACAAGATGCTGCTGGGCCGCGCGTTCGCCTACAACGACGCACAACGCAACCGCATCGGCACCAACTTCCACCAGTTGCCGGTCAACCGCCCCAAGGTCGAAGTCAACACCTACATGTTTGACGGTCAGATGTCGTATTTCGACAGTGGTTCACAACCGGTCTATGCGCCGAACTCCTATGACCGCGGTTGGGCCGATGAGACCGGACCTGTCGACCATGGTTGGGAATCCGACGGCGAGATGATGCGCAGCGTTTCGACACTGCGCGCCGATGATGACGACTTCGGCCAGGCCGGCACCCTCGTACGCGAAGTCTTCGACGATGCACAACGAGCCCGCCTGGTCGATCAGGTCAGCGGCGCCCTGTCCGGCGGCGTGACCGGAGACGTGTTGGAGCGTGCGCTGCAGTATTGGAAGAACATCGACGCCGAAGTCGGCCGTCAAATCGAGGCCGAGGTGCGCGGGGGTGCGGCGCCAGAGGCCGCTGAAGGCATGGGCGAGGCCTAACCACCCCTCCGCTTAGGCGGTGAGTTAGACACCACCTCGACCCCTGGAGTGGTGTCTAACTCACCGGCCGGCGGGCGGGCGGCGCGGAATGAATGCAGAAAGGTGCCGTATGGGCGACAGCAAAGCAACCGAGACCGTGCCCGTATCCGAGGGCACCATCCGCCTCGGCCAGTTCCTCAAGCTCGCTAACATGGCCGACTCGGGGGCCCACGCGCGCGAACTCATCAGCGGCGGCGACGTCCGCGTCGACGGCGACATAGAGACCCGGCGCGGGCGACAGTTGGCGCGCGGCCAGCTCATCGAGGTTGCAACTCCGGCGGCCACACTCAAGGCAAGGGTGGGATAGCTCGTGTTCAGTCTCGACGAACTCGGTCTGCGCGTGGTCGGTGCCCCGATGGCTGGCGGTCCGTCAACACCGGCACTTGCTGCCGCGGTGACCAACGCGGGCGGGCTCGGCTTTTTGGCCGCCGGATCGAAAACTTCCGACCAGGTCGCATCTGAGGTCGACCAGACCCGCGCGCTGACCAGCGGGCCCTTCGGTGTCAACATCTTTGTGCCCGACCACGCCAACCAGTCGTTCGTGGGCATCGACAAATCGGAGCGAGCAAAACAGGTCGATGCCTACCGTGAGCGCCTCGAAACAGAGTCGCCGTATGCGGTCGCCCTCCCGGACCCCGACCCGAGCAGCGACGACAGCTGGGATGCCAAACTCGCACTCGTCGCCCGTATGGGGGTGCCCGTCGTCTCGTTCACGTTCGGACTCCCCTCGGCCGAAGTGATCAATGGGCTGCACGAGCGCAATAGCTGCGTGGTCATCACCGTGACCGATGTCGATGAAGCAGCCACCGCGGTGGCAAACGGCGCTGACCTCCTGTGCGTGCAAGGACCACTTGCTGGCGGACACCGCGGCACCCATACGGTCGACAAGGAGCCCGGCACCCAAGCCCTCGGGCTCATCGTGCGCGAGATCAGCACACGATTCACCGCGCCTGTCATCGCCGCTGGCGGCATCACCACATCCCAGGAGGCCCGGGACATCTGCAAAGCCGGCGCAACCGCCGTACAAATTGGCACGATGCTGGTGCGCTGCCCTGAATCGGGTGCCTCACAAACACACAGGGACGCCCTGGCCAATCCTGGGTTCGACCGTACGGCCATCACGCGCGCATTTTCGGGCCGGCCTGCCCGCGCGATTCGCAACGATTTCGTTGACCTCTTCGACACCCATGCACCGGCGGCATACCCCGAGCTCAATCAGCTCACCAAACCCTTGCGGGCTGCCGCCACCGCCGCTGGCGACCCCCAACACGCGAGCCTGTGGGCCAACCCGTCATTCCAGCAGGCGACCGACCAGCTGGCTGCCGAAGTCGTACGATGTATCGCGCCGCCGGCAGCCTGACAGCAAACCTCTGAGCGAACCGCTGTGATTAACACGGAGCGACCCGGCCGTATGGTCATCTCGAGGAGACCATGAGATGACAACCACCGCACTGGCCGATGCTCTTGAGCGCGAACACCGCGACATCGATACCGGCATCGAAGCGTTCATTGCAGGCACCGGAGATGAAGCCACTCTGTCGAGCTGTCTAGAGGCGCTACGGCGGCACATCTATCTCGAAGAGGTCTACCTGTTTCCGCCGCTACGCGCGGCGGGAATGATCGGCCCGATTTTCGTCATGATCCGCGACCACGGGCAGATGTGGCAAACCATGAAAGTCATCGAGGCCGACCCGTCGGTCACCGAATCGGTGCAGCAGCTCG
>JBBSRT010000058.1:0-8858 GCA_038242765.1 Propionibacteriales bacterium | reverse complement strand
CCTGCCGGCGAAACAGTTGAGCAGATTCGCCGGTGATGTCGCGCAGCCGCGCAAGCACCGGTCCCGCGGCCGCGAGCAAACGGTCCTCACCGGCGGCGGAGGCGAGTTCGCTCAGGCGCGGACCGAGGATGAATCGGCCCTGCATGTCACGTGCGACCAATCGGTGGTGTTCGAGCGCCACGGCAAGACGATGCGCGGTCGGCCGTGCCAGACCAGTACCTGCCACGAGTCCTGCGAGGGTAGCCGGGCCCGCTTCGAGGGCGGCCAAAACCAGTGCGGCTTTGTCAAGTACGCCCACTCCGCTAGAGTTGTCCATACACTGATATTGCCGTATCGCATTGTGAGACGCAAATCGGCGAAACCAGCGCGAAACCAGAACCGAACCAAGTCGGGCCGAATATCGCCAAACGGCACCAGCATCGAGAACCAAGGAGTGGGGCAATGGGCAAGACCCTTGCAGAGAAGGTATGGGAAGAACACGTTGTCAGGCGTGCCGACGGGGAGCCCGATCTGCTTTTCATTGACCTCCACCTGATTCATGAGGTCACCAGCCCGCAGGCCTTTGATGGGTTGCGCCTCGCCGATCGGCCGGTTCGCCGCCCCGACCTTACGCTGGCCACCGAGGACCACAACATCCCCACGACTGACCTCGACAAGCCGATCGCCGACCCCGTCTCGCGGACACAGGTCGAGACGTTGCGCCGCAATTGTGAAGAGTTCGGCGTCCGTCTATACCCAATGGGCAACATCGACCAGGGCATCGTCCACATCATCGGCCCGCAACTGGGTCTCACCCAACCCGGTATGACGATTGTGTGCGGCGACTCGCATACGTCAACTCATGGCGCGTTCGGCTCAATCGCCTTCGGCATCGGCACCAGCGAAGTCGAGCACGTGCTGGCAACCCAGTCCTTGTCACAGGCCAAACCGAAAACGATGGCGGTCACCGTCAGAGGCGATCTGCCCGAAGGTAGCACCGCAAAGGACCTGATCCTCACCCTCATCACGCAGGAAACCACCGGCGGAGGGCAGGGCTACATTGTCGAATACCGCGGCGAAGCCATCCGCAAATTGTCGATGGAAGCCCGTATGACCATTTGCAACATGTCGATCGAGTGGGGTGCCCGCGCAGGCCTCATCGCACCCGACCAGACGACATATGACTACCTCGAAGGCCGGCCTCATGCGCCGACGGGCGCCGAATGGGATGCGGCGGTCAAGCACTGGGACAGCCTTGTCACCGACGACGACGCCGTCTTCGACAAAGAGATCGTCATCGATGCGTCCACGGTTGCGCCGTTTGTCACCTGGGGGACCAACCCCGGCCAAGGCGTGCTGCTGAGCGGCACCGTGCCTGATCCAGCGGAGTTTGCCGACGACAATGAACGTGTCGCCGCCGAGCGGGCCCTGATCTACATGGGCCTCGAGGCCGGCACGCCGATGCGTGACATCGAAGTCGACACCGTTTTCATCGGTTCGTGCACCAATGGCCGTATTGAGGACCTGCGGGTTGCCGCAGGCCTGATCGAAGGCCACAAGGTTGCCGACAACACGCGCATCCTTGTCGTTCCGGGTTCGGTACGGGTGCGGCTCCAGGCCGAACAAGAAGGCCTTGACGTCATCTTCAAGGAGGCGGGCGCCGAGTGGCGTGGCGCCGGCTGTTCGATGTGTCTGGGCATGAACCCCGACCAGTTGATGGAGGGCGAACGCGCAGCCTCGACCTCTAACCGCAACTTCGAAGGCCGTCAGGGCAAGGGCGGCCGCACCCACCTGGTCTCTCCCGATGTCGCCGTCGCCACCGGCGTCCTTGGCCACCTGGCCAGCCCCGCCGATCTCGCCGCCGTCAATCACTGAGGACGAACATCATGGAAAAAATTACTGCCCACACCGGTATTGCCGCCCCATTGCGCCGCAGCAACGTCGACACCGACCAGATCATTCCGGCTGTCTACCTCAAACGAGTGACACGTTCGGGCTTTGAAGACGGGTTGTTTGCCGCGTGGCGGGCAGATCCTGAGTTCGTCCTCAACGACCCGGCATACAAGGAGGCCACAGTACTTGTGGCGGGCCCGGATTTTGGCACCGGCTCTTCGCGTGAGCATGCTGTATGGGCGTTGCAGAACTACGGCTTCAAAGCCGTGATCTCGCCGCGGTTCGGCGACATCTTCCGCAGCAATGCCGGGAAGTCTGGTCTTGTCGCCGCTCAGGTCGACGAGTCCGCGGTCGAAGCGATCTGGGCTCACCTCGAGTCCGAGCCCGGCGCCACGGTGACCGTCGATCTGGAGTCGCGGACGGTGTGTGCCGGCGACGGCGCGAACCCGATCGAAGCCTCCTTCGACATCGACGACTACACGCGCTGGCGGCTACTCGAAGGACTTGACGATATCGCGATCACGCTGTCCCACGCCGACGACATTGCCATCTACGAGGAGTCGCGACCGTCGTTCAAACCAGCCACGCTCTGAGCCGTTTTACGGTCGACCCGAGGCAGACAATCGAGTCGGAAGTGACACCGCTCACAAACCCGATAAAGTCTGAGACTCATCGGTAGGCACCGGCGCAACCAGGCGGCCGGCTTGAGGAAGGTGGAGTTGGCATGGCCAAAGTATGTGTGATGGGCGCCGGTTCCTGGGGCACGGCGTTCGCCCTCGTTTTGGCCGATGCTGGCAATGAGGTCCGTATGTGGGGCCGCCGCGCTGAAGTGTGCGATGCGATCAATTCGAAACGCGAAAACACCGAGTATCTTCCCGGTATCCACATTCCCGAAGCAATCAGCGCGTCAACGGACCCCTCGCACGTGCTTGAGGGCCGCGAGATTGTTGTATTGGCGGTGCCTTCGCAGCAGTTGCGCGCCAACCTCAATGACTGGTGTCAGCACATCCCTGACGACGCAATCATGGTGAGCCTCATGAAGGGTGTCGAGCTTGGCACCCACAAACGGATGAGTGAGGTGATTGCTGAAATCACCGGAGCAGGCCCCGAACGCATTGCCGTGGTCAGTGGTCCCAATCTGGCCAAGGAGATTGCGGACCGGGAACCGGCCGCCAGCGTGGTTGCTTGCGAAGACGGCTACGTCGCCGAGCGGCTGCAGAAGATCTGCCATTCACCGGCATTCCGGCCCTACACCAACACCGACATGATTGGCTGCGAGCTCGGGGGCACGACGAAGAACATCATCGGGCTGGCCGTGGGTGTATGCGTCGGTCTGGGTTTCGGCGACAACACCAAGGCCTCGGTTATCACTCGCGGGTTGGCCGAAACCGCCCGCTTGGGAGCCGCGATTGGTGCTGATCCGGTGACCTTTTCGGGGCTTGCCGGTATGGGAGATCTGGTGGCGACGTGTTCGTCTCCGCTGTCGCGCAACCGTTCGTTCGGCGAAAAGTTGGGACAGGGAATGTCGGTGGAAGAGATCACCAAGGGGACGCGTCAGGTGGCCGAAGGCGTCAAATCGTGCCAGTCGGTTTCCGAGCTGGCGCAAAAAAACGGCGTCGAAATGCCGATCGCTGAAGCGGTGACCGCCCTAATCGAAGGTCGGCTTACCCCCGAAGACCTCGTCGTCAATCTGATTTCGCGATCGGCGAAACCCGAACGCATCTGAATAACCCGCCAGCGGGGTTTGTCAGCCGGCAACTTTGAGCGCAAACATGATGTCGTCCCACAGGTCATCGACATCCTCGATGCCGACCGAAAGCCGGATGAGACTTTCGGGCACCGTCTTGGGTTCACTTTCAGTGCGGCGCCTGCGCTCCCATGTGGACTCCACACCGCCGAGGCTGGTCGTGTAGGTGATGAGCTCACTGGATTCGGTGAGGCGTTGCGCAGCGGCGGCGCCTGCAACGACCTCAAAGGCCACAATCGTACCGAATCCGGGATAGCGCGCGTTGGTGATCGCGTCATTGGTGCCCAAGCGCGTGTAGATTTCTTTGGCATTGGCTTCGGCACGATCTAAACGCACCGACAAGGTCCGGATGCCACGCGTCGCCAGCCACATCTCTAAGGCACCGGGGATCGAGCCCAACGACACGCGGCGTCTGAACAGGGCGTTGAAAAGACGGTCGTCATTGGTGACAACGGCGCCCAGTATTACGTCGCTGTGACCTGACAGCAACTTCGATGCCGAATGGACAACGACGTCGGCCCCAAGTTCAAGGGGTTTTTGCCGCAGCGGAGTAGCGAAAGTGTTGTCAATCGCGATCGCCGTGCCCAACGGCCGCACCGCGGCACAAATCGTCTTAATGTCGGCAACCTCAAGCGAAGGGTTTGCCGGCGATTCGAGCCACAGGAGCGCAGCGTCCTCACATGCCGCGATCACAGCGGCCGTGTCGGTGATGTCGACCAACCGCAGCTTAATCGTTTTGCGTCGCTCCCGTTCGGCCAATTGCGTCAAAGTGCCGTTGTATGCGGTCTTTGGAGCAACCACCATGCTGCCGACTGGTACAAGTTCGAGCACGGCCGTTGTGGCCGCCATACCGGAGGAAAAGGCCAACGCCCGGCCGCCCTCGAGTGCTCCCAGGACGGCTTCAAAGGCGTCGAAAGTAGGGTTCCCGTGGCGGCCATAGCCTGATTCGCCGCCGGGAACGAATGCGCTTGCCATCGTGATTGGTGCATTGAGTGGCGCATCGGGTGTGCGCGGGGGCCGACCCGCGCTGACCGCGACGGTTGCCGCGGAAAGTTGCTCATAGTCGTGTCCGGTCATGATTTCATTGTGCCTTCACAGGTAGGGTTTTCCGCAATGAGCCCCTTGTCATCTCGCACACAACCCAAGCCTACTATTGGCGTCGTTTTTGGTGGCCGTTCCAGTGAGCACCAAATTTCGTGCCTGACCGCGCGTGAAGTGATGGCCGTCATCGACCCTGAACGCTATGACGTGCACCCGATTGGAATCACCCGAAGCGGCCGATGGGTTCAGGAAACAGGCAGCTGGGACGATCTGGCGCCCGGTGAACTACCCGCCGTGCGAGAGGATCTGCCGGCATTCACTTGGGAGAGCATCCGCGACTTTGACGTGGTTTTCCCGTTGCTGCATGGGCCTTGGGGCGAAGATGGAACCCTCCAGGGGCTCTTAGAAATGGCAGCCGTACCGTTTGTCGGCGCCGGTGTGCTGTCCAGTGCCCTGAGCATGGACAAGCAATACAGCAAGGTCGTGTTTGCGGCCGGCGGACTTCCTCAGGTACCCCATGTTTGTGTCCTGCCCGATCAATGGCAACGCGAACCCGACAAGGTGCGTGCGCGCATCAAAGCTCTCGGACTTCCGATTTACGTTAAGCCAGCCCGGGCCGGATCCAGTGTTGGAGTCAGTCGCGTCGACCACCTGGACGATCTTGACGCTGCGCTGAAGGAAGCGGCCATTTACGATCCCAAAATGCTCGTTGAGGCAGGCGTATCGGGGCGAGAGCTCGAATGCGGAATCATTCAGGGCCCCGACGGTACGCCCCAGGCAAGCGTGGTCGGCGAAGTTGTGGTCGAGCCGGCTTCGGGCCATAGGCTCTACAATTTCGAAGCAAAATATCTTGATGGGACGAGCTCCAACGTGGTGCCCGCGGACCTCCCTGTGACGGTCAGTGAACGAATCCGCTCGTATGCGATCCAGGCCTTTGAGGCTGTGGGCTGCGAAGGGCTGGCCCGCGTCGACTTCTTCCTCAGCGATCGTGGTCTGGTCATCAACGAGATCAACACGATGCCAGGATTTACGCCGTTCTCGATGTTCCCGTCGCTGTGGGCGGCTTCGGGCTTGCCGTACGACGCACTCGTACAACGGCTGATCGACTTGGCGCTGGCCCGGCCCACCGGTCTTCGCTGACTGCCCGCACAAGAGTCTCCTTGGCCCGCACAAAGTGCCTCCTTGGCCCGCGGGGTTTCATGGCGCTCGGTGCGCTCAAAAGTGAAGGTGTTACAAAGGTGAGTGACATCACAAACGCCAACCCCCAAACGCTCAGAGGGAGAACCGTGAACGGTGCAACAACGCCCACCAATGCCATTGTTATCGGAGCGGGCATGGTGGGCCTTGCCACCGCCTGGCATCTGCAAAAGCGGGGTGTGGCCGTCACGGTCCTCGATCGCCAGGGAGTTGCTGCCGGTTCGTCGTGGGGCAACGCGGGCTGGATATCGCCGGCGCTGACGATGCCAATAGCCGAGCCGTCGGTGTTGGCCTATGGTGCCAAAGCATTGCTGAGTTCGACGTCACCGATCTACGTGCCGTTACGGCCCAATCGCGACCTGTTGCGCTTCCTCGTCGGCTTCACTCGCCACTGCACACCGGCCAAGTGGACCGAGACGATGAGCGTCTTCACCGTCCTCAACAGGTTGTCACTCGAAGCGTATGACGAACTCGCCGACGGCAGCATGAAGGTGTTCACCAAGCCCGCGAGCCCGTTTATCGCCGGCTTTTCCACCCGGGCAGCACGCGACATTCTTGTGAAGGAGTTCGAGCATGTTGCCAAACTCGGTGGCTCGGTCGACTACGACATCGTCTCGGGAGCGCAACTGCGCGAGCTCGAGCCGCTGCTCGCCGACGGTGCGACCGACGGGATACTGATCCAGGGCCAGCGGTTCATCGATCCACCGGCCTTCGTCAACTCGTTGGCCGACGCGGTCCGTGCTCGCGGCGGCGAAATCATCACCGATGCAGAAGTCACCGACGTGAAAGACAAGCAAAGAAATGGCGCGACCGTGAAGTGCGCCGACGGGCGTGCCTGGGCCGCCGATGCCGTCGTGATTGCCACCGGCACCTGGCTGGGCAAACTCGCACGACAGTTCGGTGTGAAAGAGGTCGTACAGGCCGGCCGCGGCTACAGCTTCAGCGTGACCACACGCACCCCTGCCCGCCGTCCCATCTACTTCCCGGCTCAACGGGTGGCTTGCACGCCGTTGGGTGGTCGCCTTCGAGTTTCAGGCATGATGGAGTTTCGTCCGGCTTCGGCACCGCTTGACCAACGCCGTATAGAGGCCATCGTCAACGCTGCCAAACCGATGTTCGACGGTGTCGACTGGGATTCGCGCGAAGACGAGTGGGTCGGTTCGCGGCCGTGCACCGCTGATGGGCTGCCGCTCATCGGGGGCACCAATGCCGCTGGCGTGTATGTCGCCGGCGGCCACGGGATGTGGGGCATCGCCCTCGGGCCGCTGACCGGGCGGCTGCTCGCCGACGAAATAGTCGGGGCGCCGCATCCGGAGATTCTTAACCGATTCGATCCGTTGCGTTAAACGCATGGCCTGACAACGGGGTCGTTTTTTTGCACCGTGGGCGCGATATCAACCAGGATGTCGGCAGCAGGGCTGTATGAACTGGGCACTACGACGCTGACGTATGCCTTACGCCCGATCGTGGTGAAGGTGTAGTAGTCGTCGTCCTTGTGGGTGAACCAGCCGACGCCGGCAACGAAATCGCAGCGGGAGGCCCGGTTGAGCCCTTCAGGTTTTTGCACCCCGCAATGCATCATGATCGCGTCGTCGCCCCATGCCAGAGCCCGGTCATCGGTGATGGCGCGGCGTTGTTGGCCGGCAACCTGCGCGGGAGCTTGGGCATAGAGCTCCTCGCAGGTTTGCGCGACGGCTGGTTTGTCCACATATTGGGCGGCCGGAGCGCCCGACGCACAGGCCGCAACAGCGAGCAGGGAGGCCCCAGCAACGGCCGCGCGCACCGTCAGAAGTTGACGACCGGGCACGTGAGCGTGCGGGTGATGCCGTCGATGATCTGAATGCGCGAGATGACCATTTCGCCCAATTGATCGACGGTTTGGCTTTCGACGCGCACGATGACGTCGTAGGGTCCGGTCACGTCTTCGGCAAGGGTGACACCTTTGACGTCGGCGATGGCCCGAGCAACATCGGCGGCCTTGCCGACTTCGGTTTGCACCAAAATGTATGCCTGCACGACCATGGTGGCCCTCCAATTCGTCGGTGTCTTTTGCTGCCGTCAGGTTACTCGATCGGACCCTCGGTAAGAATACCTGTATGGATCAGACTCAGCGGCTGCGTGACCTTGGCGAATTCGGACTCATCGAGCAGGTCAGGGCATACCTTGGTGGAGCGAGTCATGTGCTCATCGGATCCGGGGACGATGCCGCTCAAATCTCGACCGATGCTGGCAGCTATCTCGTATCGACCGACCTGCTGATCGAGGGCCGGCATTTTCGTCGCGACTGGTCCAGCGCCTACGAGGTGGGCTCCAAGGCCGCTGCTGCGAATCTTTCGGACATTGCGGCGATGGGCGGCACCGCCAACGCGCTGACGGTTGGTTTCGCGGCGCCGGGCGATTTGGAGAGCGTATGGGCACTCGATCTGACCCGTGGCATCGTGGACGAGGCTGCGAAGGTGGGCGCGGTGGTCGTCGGTGGGGACGTGACCGCTTCGGACACAATCATGATCGCGGTGACGGTGATGGGCGAAGCGACCCGCCCGGTCAGACGCGGGGGCGCCACTCCCGGAGATGTTGTCGCCTATGCCGGACGCCTCGGGTGGGCCGGCGCCGGCTTCGCTGCATTGAGCCGGGGTTTCCGTTCGCCGAAGAAGGCTGTCGAGGCGCACCGCGTGCCCCAGCCGCCGTATGCTGCGGGTCCGCAAGCGGCGTTGGCCGGCGCCACCGCGATGACCGATGTCAGCGACGGGCTGCTCGTCGACCTGGGCCATATCGCCGCAGCCAGTCAGGTTGCGATTGACGTCCATACCGACCGCTTCATCGTGGGGGAGCCGTTGACGTCGGTCGGTCAGGCGCTGGGCGTGGACCCTTTGCATTTCGTGCTGTCCGGCGGCGACGACTACGCGTTGGTGGCGACCTTCGGCGGGGATGTTCCCGATGGTTGGACCGTCATCGGCACGGTTGCGGATGCCTCGGGTGAGTCGGGTGCCGGTGTCACCGT
>JBBSRT010000057.1:0-8999 GCA_038242765.1 Propionibacteriales bacterium | reverse complement strand
GGCAAGGTCGGCACGCACCGCCGCCAACAGCGCGCGGCATTGATCGTTGATCGGCGACCTACCGCCAAAAGCAAAGTAGTGTTCACCTACTGCAGCCAGCCGGTCAGGTGGAATACCCTTACCAGCGGTGACGTTGGCTAGGAATGGCATGACGTCCGCTGCCTTTTCTGGACCGCCAAACGAGACAAGCACCAAAGCATCGTACGGACAGGTGTCAACGGGCATGGCGCCATTTTGTCACCCGATTCAACTCAACCGGCCATTGGTCGTCCTTCGACACAGAGAAAGCGTGCGCATGCTCGGCCCATACCGGCGAATACTGGCGTTGCCCGGCGCCTTGGCTTTCAGCTCGGCTGGACTGCTCGCCCGACTCCCGTTGTCGATGGCAGGTCTGGGTCTGGTGCTGCTCGTGTCGCAGCGTACCGGGTCCTACGCTCTGGCCGGCTCGATCTCGGCGGCCTACGTCTTTGCCTCGGCTTTGAGTGCACCGATCCAGGGCCGGCTCATTGACCGCTTTGGGCAGGGCCCACTTCTCCGTCTTGCCGGCCCCGCATTCGCCGTTGGTATGACGTTGAGCATCCTCTCGATCGAACGTGACTGGCCGTTGCCGTGGGCCCATGCGTGTGCCGCCGTGGCTGGTCTTGCTTCCACACAGGTCGGTTCGATGGTGCGTGCGCGTTGGAGCCACATCATCAAGGACCGTAGCCAGCTGACAGCTGCCTTCGCGCTGGAAGCCATCTTCGACGAAATGGTGTTTATCGTGGGACCGGTCCTGGTCACCGTTTTGACGACCACCGTGTCTCCCGTTGCCGGCTTGGTGGCCGCAGCGGCCGCTGCTGCCGTTGGGGCTCTCGTGCTTGCTTCGCAACCGGGGACCGCACCACTACCTGTCCGCCATGAGACCGGTCACAAGCCGCCGCTGGGTTGGGGTCTGCTCGGGCCGATACTGCTGGCCTGCATTGCCCTGGGCATCCTGTTCGGCGCCAACGAGGTGATTGTGGTCGCGTTTGCCACCGAGTTCGGACAACGCGGTGCAGCTGGCCCGCTCCTTGCGGTCTTTGCCGCCGGCAGTCTCGCCGGTGGACTGGTCGCTGGCTCATCGAGGGTGCCGCTCAGCCCGCTGCAACAACTGCGGGCCGCGATGATCGCCATGACGATCCTTTTCATCCCGCTGGGCTTCCTGAATTCGATCTTGCTGCTTGGCGTCGGGATGCTTGCCGCCGGTTTCATGATTGCCCCGATGATGATTGCCGCGATGAGCCTGATCGAAATTCATACACCCGGCGCCCGACTCACCGAGGCCCTGACCTGGTCATCAATGGGCTTGTCGGTCGGTGTCGCACCAGGTGCGGCAATTGCCGGTTGGGTCATCGACCGGTCGGGCGCATCAGCAGGTTTCGCGGTGCCGCTGATCGCCAGTGCTTGCGCCACGGTGGTTGCAGTGACCTTTCGTCCACCGGCTGTCCCGGCCGGCCGTTCGTGATTGCGGTGCGCCGAGGCTAACCTTGGGCAAGTTATGAGCACACCTTCTTTGGCAGCTGAATCCATCACCTTGGTGAAGCACTGGTTGAGCGCCTCACGCGGTGACAAGCGGCACGCTAACCCCGCAGCGAAGCGACTCGCGCAGTTGCTCAAGGACCCTGCCGGTCTCGACTTCACTATCGCGTTCGTCGACCGAGTGATCCGCCCCGAAGACCTTGGCGTGGCCGCTGCGAACCTGCGTAAGATCTCTGCGCACACGCCGCGCTTTTTGCCATGGCACCTGCGCGCAGCCGTCAAGCTCGGTGGGTTTGTCGGTGTCTTTATGCCTTGGCTTGTGGTCCCGACGGCCCGACGGGCACTCAGGCAGATGGTGGGCCACCTCATCATCGACGCGAGCCCGACGAAGCTCGGCAAACATTTGCGCACGTTGCGCGCCGAAGGCACCCGCCTGAACCTCAATCTGCTTGGTGAGGCCGTTCTCGGCGATGCAGAAGCCGCCCGCCGCGTCGACAACACGAAGGCGCTACTCAAACGGCCCGACGTCGAGTATGTGTCGGTCAAGGTGTCCTCCATCGCCAGCCAGTTATCGATGTGGGCCTTTGACACGACGGTCGACCGGGTCATCGAGCACCTGATGCCGCTCTACGAGATCGCCGCCGACTCACCCGCCGGCAGCAAATTCATCAACCTCGACATGGAGGAATACCGAGATCTTGATCTCACGATTTCGGTTTTCACCAAGCTGCTCGACAACCCGAAGTTCCAGCACCTCGAGGCAGGCATTGTGTTGCAGGCCTACCTCCCAGACGCGCTGGGCGCCATGCAACGCCTTCAAACCTGGGCCGCAGAAAGGCGTGTCCGCGGAGGCGCGCCCATCAAGGTGCGCTTGGTCAAGGGCGCCAACCTGGCGATGGAAAACGTTGATGCACTCATCCATCGGTGGCCGCACGCCACCTTCAGCCAAAAGCAGGACACCGACACCAACTACAAACGAGTGCTCGACTGGGCCATGACCCCCGAACGCACCGACGCCGTACGCATCGGTGTTGCCGGCCACAACCTTTTCGACGTCGCGCACGCCTGGTTGCTAGCCGGCCGGCGCGGCGTGCAGGACCACATCGACTTCGAGATGCTGCTGGGCATGGCGAGCGCTCAAGCCGCTGCCGTGAGGGCCGACGTCGGCGGACTGCTGCTCTACACCCCTGTGGTGCTGCCATCCGAATTCGATGTCGCCATCTCCTACCTGATCCGCCGGCTGGAAGAAAATGCCAGCCAGGAAAACTTCATGTCGGCGATCTTCGACATCGGCGACGATCCGGTGTTGTTCCGGCGCGAACAGGACCGCTTCGTGGCCTCACTCGAAGCACTGACAGATCCGGAGCCGCAGCCGTTCAGGGTCCAGGACCGGACCCGCGATGATTACCGCGTCATGGACGATCAGTTCGCCAACACCGCGGACACCGATCCGTCTCTTCGGGCCAACCGCACCTGGGGGGTCGCTGCCCTCGAGCGGTCCAAAGACACCGAGCTCGGACTCAAAACGTTGCAGGAATCAGCCGTCGAAGACGCTGGCGCGCTGGAGTCGCTCATACGGCATCTCGTCGATGGCGGTAAGAGCTGGGCGGTTCGGGGGCCGGACGCCCATGCCGAACTCCTGCACCGCGCTGCCGCGAGCCTGGCGTCGAGACGCGACGACCTGATCACCGTCATGGCGGCCGAGACCGGCAAAACCATCTCCGAGGGCGACGTTGAGGTCAGCGAAGCGATCGACTTCGCCAACTTCTATGCCGAATCGGCTCGACGTCTCCATACGATCGACGGCGCCCGCTTCGAGCCGTCCACACTGATCGTCGTCACGCCGCCATGGAATTTCCCAGTAGCGATCCCCTCGGGATCGGTGCTGGCAGCCCTCGCTTCCGGGAGCGCGGTGATCATCAAACCCGCACCGCAGGCCCGCCGTTGCGCCGCGGTCATGGTCGAAGCGCTCTGGGAGGCAGGCATCCCCCACGACGTGCTCCAGCTGGCCGACATGCCCGAGGGCGAGTTGAGCAAAGCGCTGGTCTCGCACCGCGAAGCAGACCGCGTGATCTTGACAGGAGGGTGGGAAACCGCCCAGATGTTCCGCTCCTGGCGCCAAGACATGCCGTTGCTTGCCGAAACCAGTGGTAAGAACGCCATCATCGTCACCCCAAGCGCCGACCTCGATCAGGCCGCGGCGGACGTCGCCCGCAGCGCTTTTGGTCACGCCGGACAGAAATGTTCGGCCGCGAGTCTGGCCATCCTGACCGGCTCGGTCGCAACCTCGGAGCGCTTCCGCCGCCAGCTCCTCGACGCCGTCAGCTCGCAGGTCGTCGGCTACCCCGAGGACCCGAACGTCTTCATGGGCCCCCTCGTCGAACCGGCCGAGGGCAAACTCGCAGGTGCCTTGACCGAGCTTGCCGACGGCGAACAATGGCTGCTCAAACCGGTCCAGCTCGACCAGACCGGTCGACTGTGGTCGCCGGGCATCCGCACAGGGGTCAAGCCCGGAAGCCACTTCCATTGCACCGAATTTTTCGGCCCCGTTCTGGGCATCATGGCAGCCGAAGACCTCGATGCCGCCATCGAAATGCAAAATGCCACCGACTTCGGTCTAACCGCGGGCTTGCATTCCCTTGACGCCGACGAAGCGGCCCACTGGATTGACGCAGTCCAAGCCGGCAATCTCTACATCAACCGGTCCATCACCGGCGCCGTCGTGCAACGCCAACCCTTCGGTGGCTGGAAGCGTTCTTCGGTGGGCGCAACCGCGAAGGCCGGTGGCCCGAACTACCTCATACATTTGGGTTCTTGGCAGCCGACATCGCCGCACGTGAAAGCTGCTGACAGGTCGCTGAGCGAACGCGTGTCGGCGACACTCGATGCGACCAAGAGCACAGTCGACGCTGCGACGTTTGCTTATCTGCGCGCGGCAGCCCAATCGGACCAGCAGGCATGGGAAGAAGAGTTCGCCGTCGTCAAGGACATCTCCGGCCTCGGTGTCGAACGCAACCTGTTTCGTTATTTGCCCACGCCGGTCGAAATCCGTTACGACACCGCGGCGCCTTCGCAAGACCTGTTGCGGATCCTGTTGGCCGCGCGCCGGGTTGGCGGCCCGATCACCGTCAGCACTGCCCAGCCGGTCAGGGGTGCCCGTGACGTCGTCATCGAGTCCGACGAGCAGTGGCTCGGTCGCATGCGCTTGCGTAAGTCGGGCCGCGTCAGACTGATCGGCCCGGAGCGCACCACTTTGGCCGAAGCCGTCAACGGTAACCCCGACATCGCGATCTATGCCGACCCGGTGACCGCTTCGGGCCGGATCGAGATGCTACCGGTCCTGCACGAGCAATCCATCTCGATCACCGCCCACCGTTTCGGCAATCCGGACCCGGCATTCGGCGAACTGCTGAGTTGAAAAGGCCCGTCCGAGGCCCATCGAAGCGTTGGGCCGTGATCGGTCGCCCCCGCAAGTTCATGACCCTATCGGCGCGTCCCGTTGGATTCGGCTGCTTTAGGGCTCAAACTGTTAGCAGGCAATATTTCGGAGGCATCGCATGCGAGAACTCGCTCTGGTCGGACTGAGCAAAGACAGTTCTTTTGTGATCGCGCGCGATGGTGTCTCCGGTGAAGAATTCCAGATCCGCGCCGATGAGCGACTCAGGTCGGCCGCCACTACAGACCGAGTGCGACTTGGCCAGTTGGAGAAACCCATGGAAAGTTCTCTCAGCCCCCGCGATGTCCAAAGCCGTATCCGCCGAGGTGAGAGCCCAGAGGCGGTGGCCGATGCCGCCGGTGTCGAGGTCTCACGAATTCGCGGTTATGCGATTCCGGTACTGGCCGAGCGCGAACACATTTGCGATCGAGCCCGAAGCACCGTCATCCGCCGCCGTCACATCAGTGGTGCCAGTATGGCGCTGGGCGGGCTCGTCGATGAGCAACTCCTGACCAATGGCAGCAGCGCAGAATCGGCCGCTTGGGACTCATGGCGACGCGAAGACGGGCGCTGGACCCTCGCCATCACCGCACTCGGCGCCACCGAACCGGCGACCTTCGTCTTTGATGTTCAGGGCCGCTACGTGATGCCCGAAAACGAGTTGGCCCGCCAACTCGTGGGCGACGTCGCTGCTCCTGACACCGCCGACATGGCGATCGCCGACGCGATTCGCAGCGAGACACCCGTCGGGCCAAAAGCCGAGCCACAACCCGATGACGGCCACCCCGAAGGCGTGTCGTCGCTCAAAGCGGCCCGTGACCGCCGCGCGATGGAGCAGCTCGCGCTCAGCGACGACATCGCACCTGACGGTTCGCCGATCTACAAGGACGCCGACGGCGAACAGCCTGACAACCAGGGCCACGACGATACGGCGCGCTCCGACATGGCTGTACCCGATGAGGTTTCGCCGCCCTCGCGCAAACGACGCGAACGCCGGCGCGTCCCCAGCTGGGACGAAATCATGTTCGGCGGCAAAAACGACGGCTAGGCGCGAGCCAAACCCGGTCAGTCGAAGGGCAGTACGTCAGGTGACAACGCTGCTGTTTTGGCCCGCGCTGCGGTCATACGCCGCCGGTGATGACGCCGGCACAGCACCTCATAGCCGATCACCGGCACCGGGTGTCCAATCTCTTCGACGTCACCGACGACGATCACTTCACCCTCGGTGACCATCTCGCCGTTCTCGGTACGGGCATTGTGCGTAGCGCGCTTGCCACACCAGCACAGTGCCTCGACCTGCAGCGTGTGCACGCGGTCAGCAAGTTCGACAAGCCGCCGCGAACCAGCAAAAAGCTCTGTCCGGAAGTCTGAGAGGATACCGAACGCGAAGACATCGATGTCCAGTTCGTCGACGACCTTAGCCAACTGGTCGATGTGGTCGCGGCTATAAAACTGGGCCTCATCGCAAACGAGGTAGTCGATGCGGCCACCATGGGTGAGTTGATCAACGACGTAGTGCCAGAAGTTAAAATCGGCCGGCACCTCGATGGCCTCGACACGCAAACCCAGCCGACTCGACAGCGCTCCGCTTCCGGCACGGTCATGGGAGGTAAACACTCGGCCCACACGGCCCCGTGTCCGGTGGTTGTGGTCCATTTGCAACGCCAACGTCGACTTGCCGCAATCCATGGTGCCCGAATAGAAGTTGAGATCTGCCACGGTCGGATCTTAGCCTCGTTCAAAACGGCCAGACCGGACCCCTCCTGGCCCAAAACCTTGACTGCATGAGAACGAACTTCTATAATATAAATATTTATCCGTTAGAAACAGGATCGGATGCTTCGATGAAACAACGAACCGCGTTCGTGCTCTCCGGCGGCGGAAGTCTGGGCGCGGTCCAGGTCGGGATGTTACAGGCGTTGCAAGAACGCGGCATCGTCGCCGACCTGTTGGTCGGTACCTCCGCTGGTGCCCTCAACTCGGTTTACGTAGCGAGTCATGGAATTGGTGAGACGAGTCTGGCCGGCCTTGCCGAAAACTGGCGATCGGCCCGTCGTACCACTCTTTTCCCCGTGGATCCGATCAGACACACCTTGGCGCTACTGGGACGCCAAAGTTCTCTATTCTCCAGCCGCGGCCTGCAAAAGATGATCGAGGGCAATCTTAACTTCGATGAGATCGAGGAGGCTCCCATCGAGTTGCATGTGGTCGCGACCGATCTGCTGTCAGGGAATGAGGTCGCACTGTCCAAGGGCGATGCAGCCGATGCCGTTCTTGCCAGCACTGCTATTCCGGGCCTGCTACCCCCGGTGAAGTGGAAAGACACGTTGCTTGTCGACGGTGGACTCGCCGACAACGCGGCCATTTCTGTGGCCGTTGATGCCGGCGCTGATCGAGTATTCGTGCTTCCCACCGGCTACGCGTGCGCGCTCGCCGCACCACCGAAAGGCGCGCTGGACGTCGCAATGCATGCGGTGACGCTACTCATTCAGCAGAGGTTGATCACCGACGTCGCTTACTACGCTGATCGCATCGATCTTAATGTTCTACCACCGATCTGTCCGCTTGCGGTGTCGGCGATCGACTTTGGTCACGCCGATCAACTGATCGACCGAGCACATAGCGCCTCAGCGACCTGGATCGATGACGGCGGACTCGACCGGCCGCATCCGGAGCGGTTCTTGTCCATGCACAGCCATGACTAGCCCCGCAGGGACCGGGACCGTTTCCCACCTGGCTCTGACACTCAGCCCTAGAGGTCAACCAGCAGCGGGATACGCATTTCGGCCGGCGTCACCGAGCCGTGAAAGCCGGTCATCTTCATCTCAAGGGCAAAGTCCGTACTTGAAAAGACAGCGAAGTCGCCGAGCGCCGCAACGACAACATCGCCGATGCGTGCGCGTGTCGACGTCGACACCGTCCCGAACCAACCCGCCGCCTCGGCATCGGCCCGGGTCAGCACGAGCGCCCGGTCGCCGAGCTCCTCAGCCCATCGGTTCCGTACGTTGTCGGCGTCACCAAAGCCGGTGTAAAGGTGCCGGAAACGAGCCTCTCCAGCCACGAGCGTGACCTCATCACGCAACGCCGGCACCAGATCCAGATCAAACCTGTTGTCTTTGGGCACGTCGACCATCCCGTGATCGGCGGTCACCAGCAGCGCCACATCGGCGGGCAATTCATCGCGCAAGTGACGAATCTCGCCATCGATCCGAGCGAGGCAGTCGCGCCACCGCTGCGACGACCATCCACGGGCATGGCCGGCATGGTCGAGATCGGATTCATACCCGTAGACGACGCTGCGTGTGCCAACCTCACTCGCATCGAGTACGGCTTCGAGTCGCTCCCATACCGAATCGACACCATGGAAGGGCACACCGCGCTGGCTGCAGCGCGTCAGCCCCGAATTTGCGAACTTCGCGGCGTTGACAACACTGGTCGCCACACCGAGATCTTTCATCTGTTCAAGAACGGTCGTATGGGGTTGCCATGCCAGCGGATCGACATCTTGGTCCCACAACAAGGAATTGATGCGTTTGCCGGTACCTGGCACCAGTGACGTGTAACCGACGATCCCATGGGTGCCCATTGGCAACCCGGTGCCAAGCGAAGTGAGACTGGTCGCGGTGGTTGAGGGCACTCCGCATGTCATCGCCGGACGACGTAGCAGTGACGAAAGGTACGGCGCGATGTCGGCATGCTCGGCCAACAGGTCGTGCCCCATGCCGTCGACGAGGATGACGACGTAGCGATTCGCGTGCGGCAACTGCAACACGTTGGTCCAATCGGGCAGACCGATGGCTGCCGCGACACTCGGGAACACCATTTCGAGAGAATTGTGCCCATAATCGGGCGCGAGCGTCCTCACGGTCATGACCCCGCCTTCACAAAACGGCATTCATGAGACCACATTCACGAAAATTGGCCAACCGTTGCAGCGCCCGTCGTTGCCGCCGACAGGACCCTGGCAAAAGCAAGCAACCGCCCTACCGCTGACCCTCCATCAGCCGCCGCGCTGACTCGGAGCGAAAAATCGTCGCCCGTCAGGTTGCCGGTGTAGCCGTGGTCG
>JBBSRT010000056.1:0-9040 GCA_038242765.1 Propionibacteriales bacterium | reverse complement strand
GTTGCCGAGGTGAAACGAATCGGACGTCGGCTGGATCCCGGACAATACGCGAGGTTTGCTGGCGGTGCTGGACATAGGGGCATTCTGCCAGTGCGACAGACTGGCCAGATGACTGACATCTGTCGATGGGCTGCGCCGGGGCGGGTCAATCTGATCGGCGAACATCTGGACTACAACGGTGGACCGGTCCTGCCGATGGCGATCGACAAGGGCACCACGGTGAAGGCGCGGATCCGCGATGATGACCGAGTTCACGTATGGACAACCCACGGGGGCAATCAGCACACCGATTTCGGTCTGGACGCAATGCCGGGGGACGTCGACGGATGGGCAGCCTACGTTGCCGGTGTCTTCTGGGTCCTTCGTGAAAGTGGCCATCCGGTGCCGGCCTTTGATTTGGTCGTCGATTCGGATCTGCCCGCCGGCGCTGGTCTCTCCTCGTCCGCGGCGCTTCAATGCGCTGTTGGTGGGGCCATCAACGATGCCTGCGCCTTGCGCATCGAGCCTCTCCACCTGGCGCTGCTCATGCATCGGGCCGAGACAGACTTTGTCGGCGTGCCGTCTGGTTCGATGGACCAGATAGCGGTCGTATGCGGTCAAGCCGGCAACGCACTATTCATCAATGGCGGAGCGACGCCGCCATCGATCGAGCCGGTCCCCGTCGATTGGACCGCAGCCGATCTCGAACTTGTGGTGATCGACACCGGAGTCAAACGCGGCTTGAATGATGGACGATATGCTCAGCGGCGTACCGAATGCGAAGAAGCGGCGGAGTTACTCGATCTGCCCAGCCTCGCCGCAGCAGGGCCCGATGCGGTGTTGCGCATCGACGACGCGACACTGAAGGCTCGCACGCGCCACGTCATCACCGAAACCGCCCGCACCCGTGGCGCCCGGCGGGCCATCATGGCGCACAACTGGAAACAGTTCGGTGCGATGTTGACGGCCTCACACGAGTCGTTGCGCGATGATTTTCAGGTCAGCTGTATGGAGTTGGATCTCGCCGTCGACTCCGCGATCGCCGCCGGCGCGCTGGGCGCACGCATGACCGGGGCCGGTTTTGGTGGCTGCGCGATCGCGCTCATACCGGTGCACCAAACCGGTCACCTCATCGAATCGGTCTCCGCAACCTTCGAGCATACGCAGCGGTCCGCGCCGCACTGTTTCGTCGCACGGCCCAGCGAAGGAATGCACCGACTTAGTGGCAACTGATCACTGGGCCGCAAACCAGTGGTCGATGCCTTCGACCGCTGTTTGGATGACCGCGTCGATTGATTGGTCGTCACTTATCACGAGGCCATTTTCATCGCGCTCAAGCGGCTCTAGGGTGTCGAACTGTGATTGAAGCAACGAGGGCGGCATGAAATGAGTCCGCTTTTCCATGCGCTCAAGGAGCACATCGAAGGCGGTGTCGAGATGGACGAAAAAGATATCTTTGTCGCCCGCGCGCAACCAGTCGCGGTAAATTCGTCGAAGTGCCGAGCAAGCCGTCACCGATGATACCTCCGCGCTGTCAAGCCGGTGGATCTCATCGGCGATGGCATGCAACCAAGGCTTGCGGTCATCATCATCTAGAGGGGTGCCCGACGACATCTTGTCGATGTTGGCGCGCGGATGAAAACTATCTCCCTCGATGAATTCCATTCCGAGACGTTCAGCGATACCGGCGCCGATCGTCGTCTTCCCGGTCCCAGAAACACCCATGACAACGACGTGCTGCGGACGGCCTGCCACTATGCCACCACCCAGAATGCCAGCGCGATGACGAACGCACTCAGACCTAGTGTTGTCTCCATGACGGTCCAGGTCTTCAAGGTGGTCTTTTCATCCATGCCGAAGAACCGGCTGACGAGCCAGAAGCCCGAATCATTGACGTGGGACAGGACGGTCGACCCTGCGGCGATCGCTATGACCAACAACGCGATTTTGAAATCGCCCAGATTTTCGGCGGCGACCTGCGCCGAGATTAACCCACCGGTAGTGGTCAGCGCGACCGTTGCCGACCCCTGGGCGACGCGCAATGCGGTCGCGATGAGGAACGCCTGCAAAATCAGAGAGAAGCCCAGACCCGAAAGCGAATCGGTCAATGACTGGCCGATGCCGCTGGCGCGAAGCACACCGCCGAACATGCCACCGGCACCGGTGATGAGAATGATCGAGCAGATCGGTCCGAGCGAATCATCAAGAATTTTGTTGCTGTCAGCGACCGAAAACCGGCCGCGGCCCAAGATCAATACCGCCACGATGACCGTGATCAAAAGCGCGACCGGAGTCTGGCCGATCAGCAGCAGATAGTCTGCCCATTTTGCGTCTTTGGCGATGCTGCCGGCGGTGCGCAGCGTAGACACCACCGTGTTGAGCGAGATCAGTATGAGCGGCAGCGCCAGCAATCCGAATACGGCACCAAAAGATGGTGGCGCTTTGGTGGCCACGCCAACTTTGCCGCTGCCTTCATTGGCATCATCGACACCGTCATTACGTTTGCCCAGCAGGATATCGACGACGGGGACGTCGAATCGTCGGCCAAGCACTTGCGACACCAGGTAGACGCCCACATACCAAGACACGAGCGCGACTGGAATGCCAAAAAGCAAACTCAAGCCGACATTGCCGCCCAACAGATCGACCGCTGCAACCGGTCCCGGGTGGGGCGGCACAATCGCGTGCATCGCTGCGAAGGCTCCGGCGGCCGGCAGCGCATAAAGCAGGACAGAGCCACCGAAGCGTCGAGCGACAGTCAGAATGATCGGCAAGAACACCACCAGACCGGCGTCGAAGAAGATCGGGAAGCCGAAGATCAGTGCCGCAACCCCGAGCGCAAACGGTGCGCGCTTCTCGCCGAACCTGTTGATCAAGGTGTCCGCGAGCACTTGGGCACCGCCGGTGATCTCAAGCAACCTGCCGAGCATCACACCGAAGGCGACCAGCAACGCCACCGATCCGAGCGTGCTTCCAAAGCCCGACAGCAGGGCCGTCGGGACGTCGATGATCGGGATGCCTGCCGCGACCGCGGTCAGCAAGCTGACCAGCACCAGCGAAACGAAGGCATGCAACTTGACCTTCATGATGAGGAACAACAACAGTGCGACGGCCACCGCCGCGATGATGAGCAATGTTGCGGTGCCGTAGACCGGTTCTATCGCGTCCATGCAAATCTCCCCCCGATATTTGATATGAGATGGCTCACGCTACCTGCTGCGGCGAACTCCACTCATCAGGTCAGGCGCCGGGATGCAAAAATGAACCCCGTGACCATTCCCGCACCCCTGTCCATTGCCTACCAGGGCGAACCGGGTTCCAACTCGCACATTGTGTGCATGCAGTCGTATCCCGATTTCGCACCAATGGCCTGTGCGTCGTTCGAAGACGTCTTTGCTGCCGTCAGCAGCGCAGCTGCCCACCTCGCGATGATCCCGATCGACAACTCCCTTGCCGGCCGCGTTGCCGACATCCACCACCTGCTTCCCAAGTCGGATCTGCACATCGTCGCCGAACATTTTCTGCGCATCCAGTTTCAACTGCTGGGCGTGCCCGGGTCGTCGCTTGACACCATCAAAACCGTGCACAGCCACATACACGCGCTTGGCCAATGCCGAAAGGTGATTGCTCAACACCACCTCACGCCGGTCATCTCTGGCGACACGGCTGGATCAGCACGCGAAGTCGCTGAGGCAGGCGACGTCAGCCGCGCATCACTGGCTACTCCGCTGGCGGCGCAGATCTACGGCCTGACTGTGCTGGCCGAGGATGCCGAGGACGAGGACCACAACACGACGCGCTTCGTCACCTTGTCGCCGCAGGACGACATCATCGCCGCCGGCGACGGACCGACCATCACGAGCTTCATCTTCAACGTGCGCAACCTGCCCTCAGCGCTCTACAAAGCACTCGGCGGGTTCGCAACCAACGGTGTGAACATGACCAAGCTCGAAAGTTACATGGTTGGTGGCGAGTTCGCTGCTACGCAATTCCTGGCCGAGGTCGACGGCCATCCCGAGGACACCGGCCTGGCCAACGCATTGGAAGAGCTGGCTTTCTACACCACCGACATTCGGATCCTCGGCGTCTATCGGGCGGCGTCATACCGGTCCGAACACGTGCGATGAGGTTCCCCCAAGACGTTCCCGTTCTCACCGATGGAAGGGTGACGCTGCGAGCCCATAAACTCGGCGATCTCGACCTCGTCTACGCGATGACCCGCGACTGTGAAACCTTGCGCTGGACGGGCATCCCGTTGCAGAACTCACGCGAGGACAGCCGGTTCTTCATCACCGAGATCATGAAAGAAGGCTGGGAGCACCGCAATCACCGTGGCTGGGCTATCGAGGCCATCGACGACGACGGCCTCAGTAAGTTTGCCGGCCACATTGATATCCGCGGCCTCCCCATCGCTGACATCGGCTGGGCTCTGCACCCATGGGCGCGCGGCCGCGGCATCATGGCGGCCGCCGTCGCACTTGCCACCGATTGGGCCTTCGCCGAGGGTGCCGTAGAGATCATTCACTGGCGCGCACACATTGGCAACCTGGCCTCGGTGCGCACCGCTGTCGCCTCGGGCTTCACCTTGCAAGGCACCACACCGGGCATTCTGCATGAACGCGGTCAGGTGCTCGATGCCTGGACGGGATGGCTGCGCTTCGGTGACGGGCCGCAACCCAAACATCGTTCGATTCCGGTCAACCGGATCGAAGGTGCACGGGTGCGGTTGCGCCCGTTTATCGACGCAGACGTGCCCCGCATCGTCGAAGCGTGCACCGACCCGGTCAGCCGGCACTGGCTTGGCGGATTGCCCACGCCATACACCCAAGCCACTGCTCGCACCTACATCCTGGAGATGGCATGGAACGCCGCGGTCGGCAAGACGGTGACGTGGGCAGTGGCAAACAAAAACGACGACGAACTCGTGGGGAGCATCTCAATCATGGCCCTGACCGGACCCGATCCGACGTCGGGCGAAATTGGCTACTGGGCCCATCCTGCGGCCCGCCGCGGTGGCGTCATGACCGAAGCGACGAGGCTAGTCGTGGCGCACGCACTGGCGCCAACTACGGATGGCGGAATGGGTTTGCGCCGGCTGTCGCTGTATGCCGCTAGCGGCAACGCTGCCAGCAACGCCGTCGCCCGGGCAGCTGGCTTCGCTGAGGTCGGATGTGAGCACGCGAGGGAGCCGCTTGGAGACGGTACCTTTGACGATGCCCACGCATACGAAATCTTTCCGCGCACGTAGCGACAGCCGCGGCAATCTCAGGAGCAAGACATCCCGATGACTAGCCAAACCCCCGACGCGAGCGATGTCGCCATCGATGTCAATCCGTGGCCGGCGTTGTGGGCTCTTGTTCTCGGGTTTTTCATGATCCTGGTCGATTCGACCATCGTGTCGGTCGCCATGCCCGCCATCATGGAAGGACTCGACGCTGGCGTCAACGCGGTCATCTGGGTGACGAGCGCCTACCTGCTTGCCTACGCGGTGCCGCTGTTGATCACCGGACGACTCGGCGACCGCTTCGGCCCAAAACGGCTCTACATGGCCGGCCTGGTCGTCTTCACGCTTGCATCGCTGTGGTGCGGTTTGACCGGCACCATCGAACAACTCATCATCGCCCGTGTCTTTCAAGGTTTCGGTGCCTCGATGATGACCCCGCAAACCATGGCGGTCATCACGCGCACCTTTCCGGCCGACAATCGCGGGCAGGCGATGGGCCTGTGGGGCGCAACGGCCGGCGTCGCCACACTGGTTGGTCCCATCGTCGGTGGCGTGCTCGTCGACGGCCCCGGCTGGGAATGGATCTTCTTCATCAACGTGCCCGTCGGCGTGGTGGGGCTCTATTTGGCTTGGCGGCTGGTGCCCGTCCTGCCAACGCATACACATTCGTTCGACCTCGTCGGTGTCGCGTTGAGTGCCGTAGGCATGTTTTGCCTCGTGTTCGGCATTCAGGAGGGACAAACCTACGATTGGGGCACAATCAGCGGGCCGTTATCGGTATGGTCGCTCATCGGCGGCGGGTTACTGATCATGGCGATATTTGTCTTCTGGCAGTCGCATATCAAGACCGAACCGCTGGTGCCGTTGCGGTTGTTCCTGGATCGCAACTTTTCGCTGGCAAACATTGCGATCGCCACCGTCGGGTTCGCGATCACGGCAATGGCGTTCCCCTTCATGTTGTACGCCCAGATCGTCCGCGGGATGAGCCCCACTCACGCGGCGTTCTTGCTCATCCCGATGGCGGTGCTCTCCGGTGCGCTCGCCCCGTGGGTCGGCAACCTGGTCGACCGTATGCACCCACGCATCATCGCTGGAATCGGACTCAGCGCCTGCGCCATCTCGCTGGCTTGGCTCGGCATGGTGATGACGCCGACCTCGGCCATCTGGGAGTTATTGCTGCCGATCAGCCTACTGGGCGTCGCCAACGGATTCATGTGGTCGCCGCTGAGTGCTACCGCGACGCGCAACCTGCCGATGAACAGCGCTGGCGCCGGTGCCGGCATCTACAACACGACCCGTCAGGTTGGTGCTGTGCTCGGAAGCGCGGGCATCGCTGCGCTCATACAGGCCAGGCTGGCCGTCTATCTGCCCGGCATGCCCGCTGACGTCTCCCCCACCACCGGCGGCGCGAAAATGCCCGCTGAGATGCTTGCAGGCTTCAGTGCTGCGATGGGCGACTCGCTGTTCCTGCCCGCGGCCGTCATCTGCCTCGGTCTGGTCGCGGCGCTCGTTTTCGAACGACCAACCCAGTTGAAGACCCGGCGAGCCAAAGTCACCGAGCCCGCACTTTAGTCACGCAGCGCCTCCAGCTGGCCCCCAAACCCGCTGAGCCTTACGTTGCGCAGGCGACACGCCGGTGGTGGCCTGCGCAACGTAAGGCCCACCGGGTGTCAGAGCAACGTGGCGAGCACCTCGTTGAGCTTGGTCGATGGGCGCATGACTGCCGACGCCTTGGCATCGTCGGGGTGGAAGTAGCCGCCGATGTCAGCCGGCGCCCCCTGCACAGTCTGCAGTTCGTCGATGATTTGTTCTTCGGCTCCGGCGAGTGCTTCGGCAACAGCGGCGAAACCCGAAGCGAGGTCGGCATCTTTGGACTGCGCGGCAAGCTCCTTCGCCCAGTACAACGCCAGATAGAAATGACTACCGCGATTGTCGAGCTCGCCGACCTTGCGACTCGGCGACTTGTTTTCGGCCAGGAAGGTGCCCGTCGCGCGATCGAGTGTATCGGCGAGAATTTGCGCGCGCGCATTGCCAGTGGAGGTGGCCATGTGCTCGAAACTCGAGGCCAGCGCCAAGAACTCGCCGAGGCTGTCCCAACGCAGATGGTTTTCTTTCAGCAGCTGCTGCACATGCTTGGGTGCTGAGCCGCCCGCGCCGGTCTCAAAAAGTCCGCCGCCGGCGATTAGCGGCACGATCGACAGCATCTTCGCGCTCGTGCCCAGCTCAAGGATGGGGAACAGGTCGGTGTTGTAATCGCGCAGCACGTTGCCAGTCACCGAGATGGTGTTTTCGCCACGCCGTATGCGTTCCAGCGAAAAGGCGGTGGCGTCGGCGGGTGACATGATCTCGATCTGTAGGCCGTCGGTGTCCTCGTCGCGCAGGTATTCCTGCACCTTCGCGATCAGGTTCATGTCATGGGCGCGGGTCGGGTCGAGCCAAAAGACAGCGGGGGTCTGGGATGCACGGGCGCGCGTGACCGCAAGTTTCACCCAGTCGCGAATCGGCACGTCTTTCGTCTGGCACGCGCGCCAGATATCGCCCCGTGCGACGGAGTGTTCGAGCAACGTCTCTCCGGCGCTGTTGACGACCTGTACGACACCAGGTTGCGCAATTTCGAAAGTCTTGTCGTGGCTACCGTATTCTTCGGCGGCCTGCGCCATCAGTCCCACGTTGGGCACAGATCCCATGGTGGTCGGATCGTAGGCGCCGTTGGCTCGGCAGTCATCGATCACCGTTTGATAGATGCCCGCATAGCTGCTGTCGGGGATGACTGCCAAGGTGTCGTGCTCTTGTCCGTCGGTCCCCCACATGTGTCCGGAAGTCCGAATCATCGCGGGCATCGAGGCGTCCACGATCACATCGCTGGGCGCATGTAGATTCGTGATGCCCTTGTCGGAGTCGACCATGGCCAGCGCTGGACCGTCGGCGATTCCCTTGTCGATCATTGCTCGGATGTCGTCACCCTCGGGCAGCGCGTCCAGACCGGCCAGGATCGAGCCCAGTCCGTCGCTGGGGCTGAGTCCAGCAGCAGCAAGCTGGTCGCCGTATGAGACAAAGACCTCGGGAAGGAATGCCCTCACCACGTGGCCGAAGATCAGCGGATCGGAAACCTTCATCATGGTCGCCTTCAGATGAACCGAGAAGAGCACGCCTTCTTCTCTGGCGCGCTCGATCTGCGCGCCCAAGAACTCATCAAGGGCGTCGACGCTCATGACGGTGCTGTCGATGACCTCACCGGACAGGACTGTCATGCCTTCTTTCAGGATTATCGTGTCACCGTTCTGGTCGACGTGCTGGATTGTCAACGTGTCATCGGCACTGAGCACGACTGACTTTTCGTTGTCCCGGAAGTCATCAGCAGCCATGGTCGCAACGTTGGTTTTGGAGTCCGCGGACCAATCACCCATCGAATGCGGATGCGAACGTACGTAATTCTTGACCGATGCGGGCGCCCTGCGGTCGGAGTTGCCTTCGCGCAGCACCGGGTTGACTGCGCTGCCCTTGACCCGGTCGAAGCGCACCCGGATGTCCTTGTCTTCGTCGGTGGACGGTTCATCGGGAAAGTTCGGTATGCCATACCCCTGGCCTTGCAGCTCGGCGATGGCCGCCTTGAGTTGCGGTACCGAAGCGCTGATGTTGGGCAACTTGATGATGTTGGCCTCGGGGTTCTTCACCAGTTCACCAAGCTCGGCCAGGGCGTCGTCAACCCGCTGGTCCGCAGCAAGGTGGTCGCCGAAGAGCGCGAGGATGCGACCCGCAAGCGAAATATCGCGGGTTTCGACTTCGACCCCGGCTGTCGACGCGTAGGCCTCGATGATCGGCAAGAACGAATACGTG
>JBBSRT010000055.1:0-9115 GCA_038242765.1 Propionibacteriales bacterium | reverse complement strand
TCCGTGCCTCGGTGCTAACCGATTTTGTGCAGGTGTTGGGCATTCTCGGCGCAGTCGCCGTGTTGATTCCGGTGATTTTCTTCGCAGCGGGGTTCCCCGCGGCCTTCGAGTCCGGCGCTGGCAACCTCACCGCCGAGCAGGGCAGCTTCTTTTCCAGTGAGGCGTTCATGAACCAGGGCGCGCCGTACATCGCGGCGGTGCTCGCGTATGCGATCGGCAACCAGACGATCGCCCAACGGCTCTTCGCGGTGCGCCAGGATTTAATCAAACCCACCTTCATCACGGCGACGATCGGCTACGGCGCGACGGTGATCGGTGTCGGCATGCTCGGAGTCATGGCGCTCTACCTGGGCGTGAAGCCCGTAGGTGACGACCCGAACAACCTGGTGCCGCAGATGGCAGCCGACTTCTTGCCGCCGGTCTTGATCGCGATCTTCTTCGTGATGATCGTCGGTGCATTGTCCTCCACTGCCGACTCCGACCTGTCCGCCTTGGCCTCTATCGCGATGGCTGATGTCTACGGCCAAGCGGTGACCTCCAAGCAAACGGCCAACCCACGAACAATGCTCCTCATCGGCCGTTTGACGATGGTCGCGGCATCAGCAATAGCCGTGGCGTTTGCCAGTATGAGACTGGACATTCTGGACCTGTTGGTCTTCGTCGGCGCGCTGTGGGGAGCCCTAGTGTTCCCCGTCATCGCCAGCTTCTACTGGAGCAAGGTCACGAACAAGGCCTTCACCATTGCGACCATCGCTGCGCTTGCATGCTTCCTGCCGGTGCGCTTCAGCTGGCTGCCGATGGGCGGTCTGCTCGGATTGGTCGTCGACGTGGTCGCTGCTATCGGTGTGGGTGTGGTGCTCGGGCTCATGGCGTTCGGGTTCTTCGGACTGCGTACAGCAAAGGTTGTCGGCGCGATAGCCATAGTCGTTGTCACCCCGTTTGCCTTCGGAGCGCTGCATGACTACGCGACGCTTAGCGCCTCACTTGTGGCCTATTCGGTCAGCACGATGGTCTGCTACCTGATCTCGATCCAGTCGCCCGATGACTTCGATTTCAGCCTGATCGGGGAACGGACCGGCGACTTCGACAATAAGGACGACGATCTGGATGACGAATTTCAGTCAAGTCATTGACGCTTCGATCGAGAGGAACTAACGATGACCACCTTGTCTCTTACTATCTACCTACTCATGTGGCCCGTGCTCGTGGGCATCGTGCTCGTGGTGGTTTCAAAAGCTTTTATTAGCGAGTGGCGTCTGGCGCGTCGGGAGGGACGTCCGCTGATCTGAGCCGCCCCGGGCAACTTCGCGCGACTCGCTACCATCGCTCTGTGACCCTACTTGCCATGCTCGCGCACGAAGCATCAAAAGTGCCCACCGACGGTCTTGCAGGCTGGACCGTCAAACTCATGGATCAGTTGGGTCTGGTCGGCGCGGCGATCGCGGTTTCGCTCGACAACTTCGTCCCGCCGATCCCCAGCGAGATTATTTTGCCGTTGGCCGGATTCGCCGCCAGCCAAGGCACGTTCAGCCTTGCCGGTGCCATCGCGGCCACCACGTTTGGCTCGGTGTTCGGCGCGATGGTGCTGTATTACATTGGCGTCGTCTTCGGCCGCGAGCGGGTCCGCGCCGTATTCGACCGGGTGCCGCTTCTCAAGGTCAGCGACGTCGACAAGGCCGAGGCGTGGTTCGCCAAATACGGCGCCAAAGCGGTTTTTTTTGGCCGCATGGTGCCGATCTTCCGCAGCGTCATCTCCGTGCCGGCCGGCATCGAGAAGATGAACGCCTTGGCGTTCTTGCTGCTGACCACTGCCGGCTCGTTAATCTGGAACTCCATTTTTGTATACGCGGGTTACCGGTTGGGCGAAAACTGGGATGCGGTCGAGCCCTATTCGTCGGCGTTCCAAAAGGTTGTCATCATCGGCGTCCTCGTTCTCATGGCGGCGTTCGTTGTCGTGCGCGTCCGCGATCGGCGAGCGGCGCGCTAAGCGATGCGTATCGTGTCGTTGCTGCCCTCGGCCACCGAGATCGTTTACGCGCTCGGCGTCGACGATCAACTCGTCGGTGTGACCTTCGAATGCAACGAACCCGTGCGTGCGCGACTCGAAAAGCGCGTCGTGGTGGGCGGCAAGGACACGTCGGCCATGACACCGGCAGACATTGATGCCTATGTGCGGGCACAACTCAACGCCGGTGAGGATCTCTACACCCTTGCCGACGGGGCATTGAGCGATCTTGACCCCGAACTGATCCTGACTCAGGACCTGTGCCGGGTCTGCGCCGTGCCAACCGCTCAGGTCGACGAAGCACTCGACCACCTGGGCTGCTCCGCACAGGTGGTCACCCTCGATCCATATTCGCTGGACGAAGTCCTCGAAACGATCAACCTCGTTGGCCGTCATACCGGCGCATCGGCGCAGGCAAAATTGCTGGTGGCTTCGCTGGAGCAACGACTCGATGCCGTCGCCGCAGCCGTCGCCGGGTTGAAGAAGCCGCGGGTGGCCGTCGTCGAATGGGTAGACCCGCTCTTCACCGGCGGCCACTGGATCCCCGATCAAGTTGGCGCCGCCGGCGGGGTTGCGGTCGGCGGCCATTCGGGACAGCCGTCGCATGAGTCGTCATGGGCCGCGTTGCGCGACGAAAAACCCGACATCGCCATCGTGTCGCCTTGCGGATACGACCTTGAGGGCGCCACCGCCCATGCCGAGGTCGTCGCTGTTGAGCTCCCCGGCGTGGATGTATGGGCAATCGACGGCGATGCGGTCGTGGTGCGCCCCGGTCCTCGACTCGTCGACGGCGTAGAGGCGATGGCATCGATCTTCCACCCGGGCGCGGTCCGAGCAAGCAGCCTCGTACGTCATCTGTGAAAGGCGTTAGCATCGAGAGCATGGATGAGAAACAGGTTGTCGAGCGAGTATCCAAACAATTGTTGATCGGTGGTCAGTGGCGCGATGCCGAGGGCGGCAAGACCCTCGATGTTGAAGACCCGTCGACCGGCGACGTGATCGCTCAGGTCGCGGATGCGAGCGTGGCTGATGGGACCGCCGCGCTCGATGCGGCGGTGGCCGCGCAGGTCGATTGGGCGAAGACGTCGCCGCGTGATCGAGGCGAGATCTTGCGGCGGGCTTTCGAGCTGCTCACCGAGCGCGCCGACGAGCTCGCGTTGCTTATGACACTCGAGATGGGCAAGACCGTCGCCGAGTCGAAAGCTGAAATTGCCTATGCCTCCGAATTTTTCCGCTGGTTCTCCGAGGAGGCCGTACGAATCTCAGGACGTTATTCGACTGCACCCAATGGCGCCACGCGGCTGTTGACGATGAAGCAGCCGGTGGGTCCATGTTTGATGATCACGCCATGGAACTTCCCGATGGCGATGGGCACACGCAAGATCGGCCCCGCGGTCGCAGCCGGTTGCACCATGGTGGTCAAGCCAGCCGCACTGACGCCGTTGTCGATGCTGGCGCTGGGGGACATCATGGCCGAGGCCGGTCTGCCCGCAGGTGTGCTCAATATCGTCACCACGAGCAGTACGGGCAAGGTGATGGAGCCGCTCATTCGTGATCCTCGGCTACGCAAGCTCACGTTTACCGGCTCAACCGAAGTCGGCCGCACCCTCATCGAGCAAAGCGCGCAGCAAGTCCTCAAGGTTTCGATGGAGTTGGGTGGCAACGCGCCGTTCATCGTTTTCGCCGACGCCGACATCGATGCCGCGGTCGATGGTGCGATGCTGGCCAAGATGCGCAACATTGGCGAAGCGTGCACCGCCGCCAACAGATTCATTGTGGATCGGTCGGTCGCCGAGGAGTTCACCGGCAAACTGACCACACGTATGGCCGCGCTCACCTCAGGTCGCGGCGCCGACAAAGGCGTCGATATTGGACCGCTCGTCGAGGCCAAAGCCGTCGACAAGGTCACCGAGCTCGTCGATGACGCCGTCGCAAAGGGTGCCACCGTGTGCACCGGCGGCAAAGCAGGCGAAGGTAAGGGCCATTTCTACCCGCCGACGGTTTTGGCTGACGTCAGCGGTGATGCGCGCATCTACCGAGAAGAGATCTTTGGCCCGGTCGCGCCGATCTTCACCGCTTCGGGGGCCGACGAATGCATCGCGATGGCCAACGACACCGAGTTCGGTCTCGTGGCCTACGCGTTCACCCGCGACTATGCGTTGGCTTTGCGCGTCGCCGAAGAGATCCAGACCGGCATGATCGGCATCAACCAGGGCATCGTGTCGAATCCGGCGGCGCCATTTGGAGGCGTCAAACAAAGCGGTTTCGGTCGCGAGGGCGGTGCCGAAGGCATCGAGGAATACCTTGAGACCAAATACGTGGGACTGGCATGAAGCCGCTTAAGGTCGGCGCTTGGCAGCTGGTTGACGACGCGAAGACCCGCATCGACAACCTGTCGATTGCCGACGTCAAACGTGAGGTCGCCGCCGGCGATGTCTTGTTGGTCGACATTCGTGACGTGCGTGAGCGCACCAAGCTCGGCACGATCCCGGGCTCAACGCACGTCGCGCGCGGACTACTGGAGTTTTGGGCTGATCCCGACACCGACTACTATCACGATTTTTTCGACCCGGAGCGCCGTACGATCCTCTATTGCGCCGGCGGCGGCCGTTCGGCGCTGGCAGCCGACGTGTTGCAGCGGATGGGCTATGAGAATGTCGGCCATCTCGATTGCGGATTCAGCGGCTGGGCCGAAGCCGGCGAGGACATCGAGGAGGTCCCCGACCAACACTGAGCCAGCTATGACGTCGCGCTGGCTTTAGCCTTTTTGCGCGGCTTGGGCCGCACGACCAGCACGGGACACGGCGCATAGTTCTGGACTCGTTGCGCGGTGCTGCCCATGAGGACGGCGCTGCTGATGCCGCGCCCCCCGCTGGCGACAACGACGAGCCCGACGTCGAGTTGCTTGGCTGCTTTGATGATTTCGTTGGCCGGCGAGCCACTGCGGATCCGCTTGTGGATCTTCGGACCCCAGTTGGCAAACTCTGCGGCGATAACTGAGAGTGCCCCCGCTGCGGCGTCGCGGAACGAGAGTGATTGCTCGGCAACCTGTTTCGGGGTGAGATTGGACAAGTCGTCGGCGAAGGAAACAGCAGCCAACGGCCGTATGACCGCGACGATCGAAATGTCGCTGACCTTCTGGGGGTCAGCGAATGACTTGAACTGGCGGGCCGCAGTCAGAGACTGTTTTGAGCCATCGGTGGCAATCAGGATGTGCATTGTTCATACTCCCATGTCGGAGGCGGAGGAGGACCGGTTTCCAAAGAAGTGTTCAAAGACGAAAAGCACCGCGCCAACCCCCAGCAGGGCAGCGCAGTAGATCAGCGATGTCGGATCGGTGTAGACAACGTAGCCGAAGAGCATGGCGTTGCCGAGGATCCCCACCACCAGCAAAATCAGCGGCGCCGAAAAGGTTCCTTCGTCGACATCTTGATGGCGCAGTTTGAGCGCCGCGATGATCACGAGCGCATAGATGAACAGCGTGAAGATCACCGTCACCGCTACCAAGCGTTCGAGGTCGGCGCCTGACAGCAACAGTGCGCTGATGATGAGTGCGGCGAAGATAAGCGCCACCCACGGGCTTCGCCGGTTTTTGTGGACCTTGCTGAAGACGCCGGGTACGACGTCCTCGCGCGCCATCCCATAGAGGATGCGTGACTCCGTCACGAGCGCGACCAAACAGGTGTTGGTGATAGCGATCATCGCGATGATCGCAAACGCGATGGTCATAATTCCGACCGGGATCGGGAGGATGTCGGCTTTGATGACCTCGAGCAGCGCCGCATCAGAGCCGGCGAGTTTGCCGATGGGTACAACCAAGGCTGACGTCATGGCAACGAGGACATAGAGAATGCCGGCCACGACCATGCCGCCGACCAGTGCACGCGGAAAGGTCCGTTGCGGCTCGACGGTCTCTTCGGCGACATTGGCGGCGTTTTCGAATCCGGTCATGGCAAAGAATGCCAGCGCCACACCTGCGACCACGGCGAAGAGCGGGCTCTTGCCACCGGTGTCGAATTCGACGAGCGTGCCGAAGTCGGCTTTACCCTGGGCGATGTAGATGACGCCGATGATCATGACAATGATCAGTCCACCGACTTCGACGATCGTCATCACCAGGTTGGCGACCACCGATTCGGTGATGCCGATGAAGTTGATTGCCGCAAGCACCAGGATGAACACAAGTGCAAGCAAGAGTTCGGGCGGCAGACCCCATACCTCGATGAAATAACTTGCAAAGCCGGTGGCCAACGACCCGGCGGCGGCGAAACTCGCCGAAAGCATGCAAAACGCGATGAAGAAGGTGAACGCCCTGTTCTTGAACGCCTTGTTGACATAGAGCGCGGCGCCGGCGGCCTGCGGATACTTGGTGACAAGTTCGGCATAGGCCAGACCGGTGATCGTTGCCACCGAGACCCCGACCGCGAAAGCGATCCAGAACGCGCCGCCGACGGCGCCGGCGACACTTCCGATGAGCACGTAGATGCCCGAACCGAGCACATCGCCCAAGACGTAGAAGAACAACAGACGGCCGGTGATCGAGCGTTTGAGGTTGTTATCGGGCTGAGATGCGGGGGCAGTGACGTCGGTTACATTCGGCTCGGACACGGGCAGCCTCGGTTGGGAGTCGGCGGTCAGTCATTCCACTAAACCACGTCCGTAGCGTTTCCGCTCGCCACCTTGTATGGCGTTTACGTCGCGATTGGCACCATGAGTATGAACGTCGAGTGGTCCGTATCCCAGGCGAGGGATAAATTCTCCGATGCAGTCAACCGAGCGGCCTTCGGCGGTGAGGTCACCGATGTGACCCGCGGCCGTAATCGGCAGTGTGCTGCGGCGATTGTCCCCGCTGAGTGGGTTGAAGCCTACGAAGAAATGGTTGATCGCGAAGACGGCGCCATCGCCACCGACCGTCTACGCCGATTGGCCAATGAGCACAGTGACGTCATACCTGCTGATCGGATCGAGCAGGCGCATCGACGCGAGGTCTACAGACCGCACTGAGCCACCGGTTCGTCGATCACGAACGAAAACCTAAAGGGGTATGTCGGCGCGCTGGTCGTCGCTTTCACGGGGTCGCGAGTCGACAAGGCCGGCCCCGAACTGTTCGACGTACAGCCTCGAGTAGAGGCCGGCGGCGGCCAGCAACTCATCGTGGTTGCCTTGTTCAACCAGCTGTCCGTTTTCGAGACCGAAGATGACGTCGGCGTTTTGGATCGTGGAGAGCCGGTGGGCGATGGCAATGGTCGTACGACCGCGGGTGGCGCGTTCAAGTGCTTCCTGGACGAGGCGCTCGGTCTCGGTGTCGAGCGCTGAGGTGGCTTCGTCGAGGATCAGGATGCGGGGGTCCATCAGTAATACGCGGGCGATCGCGAGGCGTTGTTTTTCACCGCCGGAGAGCCGATAACCGCGTTCACCGGTGATCGTCTCGTAGCCGTCGGCGAAACTCATGATGCGGTCGTGAATGTTGGCATCGCGTGCGGCGCGCTCGATCTCGGCCGCGCTGGCCGTGGGTTTTGCGTAGGCGATGTTGTCGCGGATCGTGCCATGGAAGAGGTACGGCTCCTGGGTGACCATGCCGACCGCGTCGGTGACCGATGCCATCGTGAGGTAGCGTACGTCGTGGCCGTCGATGCTCACCGAACCGCCGGTCGCGTCGTAGAAGCGCGGCACGAGATAGGTCATCGTGGTCTTGCCCGCGCCGGTGGGGCCGACGATCGCGGCCATCTTGCCGGGCCTGACGGTCAACGAAACGCCCTTGAGGGTCCAACCGTCGCCCGGACCTGCGTCGTCGTCGCCGCGCTCGATCCGTACGCCGGAATCGCCAAAGCGGTCATCGGTGGTGTCTCCGCTGCGCAACGGTCGGGGTTCGGGGTAGCGAAACCAGACGTCCAGGAATTCGATTTCGCCGGCGACGTCGTCGGCGCCCAGCGTGCGGGCGTCGGGTCGATCAATGATCGCGGGCACGAGGTCCAGATATTCGAAGATGCGGCCGAACAATGCCAACGAGGTCTGCACATCCAACGACACCCGCATGAGTTGCATGAGCGGCATCTGCAGACGCGCCTGCAAGGTGGTGAAGGCGACCAACGTGCCGGCCGACAGGGCGATGCCGCTGGTCATCATTTGGCCGGCGGCCACATAAATGAGCGCCGGTGTGATGGCGAAAAAGGTTTGCATGAAGGCAAAGAAGGTGCGCCCGGCCATCGCCTGGTCGACCTGGAGGCGTGTTTGCTTCTTGTTTTCTGCCCGGTAGCGCTCAACTTCGGATGCCGAGCGGTTGAAGACCTTGGCCAGCAAGATGCCCGACACCGAGAGCGCTTCTTCGGTGATGGCCGTCATCTCGGAGAGCGATTCTTGGGTATGGCGCGCCAGGCGTTGCCTACGCTGGCCGACCTTGCGTTGGATGTAGACGAAGAGCGGCATCAAGATGACCGCCAGAATCGTCAGCTGCCAGGAGAGGATGACCATGGCCACGAAGGCGGCGATGACGGTGACGCTGTTTTGCAGGATCGTGGTGGCGGTGTCGGTCAGCACCGTCCGCACGCCGCTGACATCGTTGGCCAATCGTGATTGGATCGAGCCGGTCTTGGTGGCGGTAAAAAACGCGAGCTCCATCTTCTGTAGATGTTCGAAGAGATCGCCCCGCAGGTCGGCCATTGCCGAATTGCCGATGCTGCTGGTCAGGTAGTTCTGCCCGATGCTGATGATCGCGGTGACAACGGGGATGGCGATCATGCCGGCTGCAAGCCACAGCAGCAGGCCGAGGTCAGGCGCCCCCTTGGGAGGGAAGAGCGCCCTATCAAAGACCGCTTGGGTCAGGAATGGCACGATCGAGGTGAGTGCCGCGCCGACAACGACGGCGACAGCCACCAGGATCATTTGTGATCGGTATGGCGCCAAGAGGTGCGCGATGCGCGGCAACACGGGCGTGGACTCGTCGCCGGTCACCTGCTCGCTCGTTGCCATGACTTTAGTCAACGCGCTGGCGCCTGGGTCCATTCCGAAACCAGCCCCCTACCAATCCGCCGAGTGGCGCAGAATCGGCATCGAGTGGCGGGGGGGGGGGGGGGTGGGGGGGGGGGAGTCCGGGGACAGTGGCGCGCGGGC
>JBBSRT010000054.1:0-9132 GCA_038242765.1 Propionibacteriales bacterium | reverse complement strand
CGGGCGTAACTTGAGTCGACGGCAAGGAGAATCTGTGACGAACGATCCCATGGGCATAGGGCTGCAGGTGCTCAACCGCATCGCGGGGCTACCGGTCATCGATCGCCTGGGTCTACGCAAGCCGACGCAGAAGGCTGTCTATCACGGCGCCCGTACCGGTTTTCAGACCGCCGGCGCCGTCAATCGCACCTTCAAACGCGTCAAGGGCAAGGGCAAACCGGCACGGGTTGGCGCCGCCCGCGAGTCGGGTGTGTTCGACCTGACGCCAACCGAGGACCAACAAATGATGGTGCAGGTGGTCTCCGAATTCGCCGCCGAAGTGCTTCGACCAGGTGCCGAGGCCGCCGAAACCGCAAACAACACCCCCGCTGAGGTGCTGGAGCAGACCGGCGAATTCGGTTTGACCCTGCTCAACATCGCCGAAGACATGGGTGGCCTCGCCGCGGAACGTTCAGCCGTAACCGGTGTGCTGGTCGCTGAAGCCCTCGCCAAGGCAGACATGGGTCAGGCTGTCGCCTGCCTCGCACCGACGGCTGTCGCCACCGCTATTTCGTTGTGGGGTGACGCGGCCCAGCAGGAGACCTACCTTTCGGCTTTCGCCGGCGGCGATGTGCCCGGTGCCGCGTTGGCCGTCTGCGAACCCCGGCCGCTGTTCGACCCCTACCTGCTGCACACCACGTCGACTAAGACCGACGACGGTTACCTGCTCAATGGATTGAAGTCTGGCGTCATACGCGGCAAGGATGCCGAGATCTTCGTCGTCGCGGCGAACCTGGAAGGCAGCGGCCCGGCGCTCTTCATCATCGAATCAGGCAGCAAGGGCATCAGCATCGAAGCCGACCCCGGTATGGGGTTGCGTGCCGCAGGCTTGTCGAGACTCATCTTGGACAACGTCGCAGTCGATGAGATCGCCTTGCTCGGCGGAGCCGAAGACGCCGTCTACCGCGAATGCATTCGCCTCTCGCGCCTGGCGTGGTCGGCGCTGGCGGTGGGTACGTGCCGCGCAGTGCTCGACTATGTGTCCGAATATGTGAAGAGTCGTACGGCTTTCGGCGAACCGATCGCCAATCGTCAATCGGTGGCCTTCATGGTCGCCAACATCGCTATCGAACTCGAGGGCATGCGGTTGGCCACATACAAGGCCGCGGCTCGGGTGGACCACGACATCGAGCATGGTCGCGAAGTGGCGATCGCCCGGCGCCTGGCTTCTGAATACGGCATGAAAATCGGCGCCGACGGCGTACAGCTGCTGGGCGGCCACGGCTTCGTGAAGGAGCACCCGGTTGAGCGTTGGTATCGCGATCTGCGCGCCATCGCCGTGATGGAAGGCGGCCTCCTCGTCTGAGGGGAGAGGACAACTCATGATCAATCTTGAAACTCCACGCAAGTTCCGCGCCTTCGTCGGTCACGCCAATCAGGTCGCCGACCACTTCCTGCGCGCCAACTCACGTAAATACGATCTGCTTGAACACACCTATCCCAAAGAACTCGACATGCTTGCTTCGCTCGTTGACGGTATGGGCGACTCGGGTGAAGGCCAGGGTGCCGGTGCATCCAGTATTGGCCACGACAATGACGATTCCGACGATATGGACGACAAGCAAGGCAAGTCCGTGGGGAAGTCCGGCAAGGTCAAAAACGGTTCGAACATGTCGTCGGCGTTGTCGATCATTGAAATGTGCTGGGGCGACGTCGGACTCTTGTTGTCCATGCCGCGTCAGGGCCTTGGCAATTCGGCGCTCGCGTCGGTAGCTACCGATGAGCAACTAAAGCGTTATGCGGGCACGTGGGCCTCAATGGCGATCACTGAGCCCGGATGTGGTTCAGATTCGGGCGCAATCACGACCACGGCGGTCAAGGATGGCGACCACTACGTGCTCAACGGTGAAAAGATATTTGTCACCGCCGGAGAGCGCAGTGATTCGGTGGTCGTATGGGCCACCCTAGACAAGGACCTGGGGCGCGCTGCAATCAAATCGTTCTTAGTGCGTAAGGACACGCCTGGCATCCGGGTCGAACGCCTCGAGGACAAGTTGGGCATCCGGTCCTCGGATACGGCAACGATCGTCCTCGACAACTGTCGAGTCCATACGGACAACCTGTTGGGCGATCCCGATGTCGACCCGAAGGAGGGGTTCGCCGGGGCGATGGCAACGTTCGACAGCACGCGTCCGCTGGTGGCCGGTATGGCGATCGGTTGCGCACGGGCTTCGCTTGAGCTAATCAGGCACATGCTGACCGAGGCCGACGTCGAGATCGACTATGACACCCCGACTCAGGCGCAGTCATACGCGGCGGCGACCTTCATCGCGATGGAAGCCGATTGGGAGGCGGCGCTGCTGCTGACACTCGAAGCGTCATGGCTTGCCGACAATCGCAAGCCCAACTCGATGGAGGCATCGATGGCGAAGGCCAAAGCAGGACGCGTCGGTAATGACATCACGTTGCGGTGCGTCGAGCTAGCCGGAACCCTGGGCTACAGTGAAAACGAACTGCTGGAAAAGTGGGCCCGCGATTCGAAGATTCTCGATATCTTTGAGGGCACACAACAGATCCAGCAACTCATCGTGGCCCGGCGCATTTTGGGTCTGTCCTCCGCCCAACTTAAATAATCCGCTAAACCTGACCACGGGTTTGGTCAGCTCACGTCGAGCTTGGTTTTGATAGCGACGCGTTCGTCCATGGCACGGTAGCCGTCGGCGACCCTGTCCAATGGCAGGCTCTGATCGAATACGGCTCCGGGCTTCAAAGCACCCGAGAGGACCTCGGGCAGGAGTTCGTCGAGATAGGCCCGTACGGGTGCGACGCCGCCTGCGATGCCGATGTTGCGGCCGAAAAGCGAAGGCACATTGAACTCCACCCCGTGCGGCACTCCTACGTATCCGACACGGCCACCCGGGCGGGCGCACATCGTGGCCTGTTCCATGCTGTCCTTGGTGCCCACGCATTCGAGCACGAAATCGGCTCCAATGCCATCAAAGCGCTCGCGCACTGTTTTTGCGCCTTCCTTGCCGCGTTCGGAAACGATGTCGTCGGCGCCGAACTGGCGCGCCAACTGTTGGCGCGATTCGTGTCTGGACATCGCAATGACGCGGGCGGCGCCGAGGCGTTTGGCTGCAAGCACCGCGCTGAGCCCGACCGCGCCGTCGCCGACGACGGCCACGGTGCTTCCGGCAGTGACCCCGGCGCTCGTCGCCGCATGGTGGCCGGTCGGGAACACGTCGGACAATGCCAACAGGTGTGGCACGAGTGCTGCATCGGGCTGGGTTGGGGTTGCAACGAGGGTGCCATCGGCTTGCGGGACGCGCACCATCTCGCCCTGACCGCCGTTGGCGAAAAGACCCTCGCGGTCGTTTTGCCCCCAGAAGCCGCCGGCGATGCACGACGGATGGACTCCGAGCCGGCACAATGCGCACGTGTTGTCCGAATAGGTGAAGGGTGCGATCACAACATCGTCGACCGAAATGGTGGAGACCGTGGAGCCGATCTGTTCGACGACGCCGACGAACTCATGGCCGATGTGTAGGGGTTCGTTGACGTCATTGATGCCGCGGTAGGGCCATAGGTCTGATCCGCAGATGCAGGATGCAACCACGCGGACTATGGCGTCGGTGTTAGTGAGGAGTACGGGGTCGGCGACGTCGTCGAGGCGGATGTCACGGGGGGAGTGGAGGATCGTTGCACGCATACGGCCACTCTTCCAGATTTGGGACGCTGCGGTTGACCGGGCCGCCGCAGCTCAACCGCAACGTCCCAAATCGCGAGGGGGAGCCGGGCTCGACGCAGTGTGTTGATACTGGCAGGCTTGTGCCATGACCGAAAAGCCAGAAATCGATTTCCCCGGCGGCGCAGCCCCCACCGAACTTCAGATCCAAGACATCACTGTCGGCGACGGCGCCGAGGCGACGCCCGGCGCGAAGGTCGAGGTGCACTATGTTGGTGTCGAGTTCGACTCGGGCGAGGAATTTGATTCGTCGTGGAACCGCGGCGAATCCATCAACTTCCCGCTGCAGGGCCTCATCAAAGGCTGGCAGGAAGGCATCCCGGGTATGAAGGTTGGCGGCCGGCGCCAACTCGTGATCCCGCCGAGCCTTGCCTATGGCACCGCAGGCAGCGGACATCCGCTCTCGGGCAAGACGCTGATCTTCGTAATCGATCTGCTTGACGCCAACTAAGGCCCGCCGCCGCGCTGAGGGCAGCAGCTAATCGTAGTGTTGCATCGCAGGCCAGGCCTGATCCCAACCACCAACGGGATTGCGGCACACCGAGATCGGCGCGCCCTGTTCCTGGTTGGCAACGCTCACCCGGTTGTCCAGATGACCAGTGACCTTGCACGAGGCAAACAATCGGCGTAGTTCGATTGGCCTGGTGCCGACCACGATCGCGGTGGTCGCCGAGGTTGGCGGCCGCGCCTGGAAATACAGCTCGTTCTGCGCGCTGTAGACGCGGTCGATGCCATGGTTTGGCCCGTATCTGGCGATTGCCCCGGCCTCCCCATAGTTGTCGGCAATAACCACGGCCGAAGCTGCCTCCTGCGACGACAGCGCCGAACGCGCACGTGCGACATCGTGGACGTAGGCGGGCCATCCGACCTGATCCTGAGCGATCTGGTTGAACGTCGGGACCCTGGTGGAACCCAGGTGATTCAGCGGCACGACGGGCAATGCGATGACGATCGACGTAATGGCATTGATCGCAACGCACCCGATCACGGCATGGAGGCGCCCTCGAGGCCCGTTGGTAATCCACTCGGCGGTCAGCACACAGCCTGCGGCGAGCATGGCGGTCATCAAGCCCAGTGAATAGTAGACCTGCGAGCCGCCGATAAACACGAGCAAGAGCAGAAGCGGCAGGGCCGCAGCGAGGAACCGCACCTCGCGCCACCCCTGTCGCTTCGCCAATCCAGCGATTCCTGCTACCCAGATCGGCACCAACGGGATACCGAACATGACCAGCAGGATCGGTACAGTCAAAATCCGAACCTCGGTGGCGTTGTGAAAGGCGAGCGCGTTGGCCATCGTCGACTGAGGCCAGTGATGGGTTGCCTGATAGACGAGGTTCGGTGCCCCCACCACTAGCGCGATGATGCCCGCGGCCCAACACCACCGCGACCGCAACAGGTGGCGCGGTCCGACGACGGCAATGCCCGCGACGAGGGTGACAATCAGCAGCGCGATAAGCAACTTGTTGTACATGCTCAAGCCCACGAGGAGCCCGGCGGCGAGCCACCACCGGGGGCGGTTGCGCAACACGGCCCGCAGCACGAACAAGATGACCACCGGCCAAACAACAAGGTCGACTGTCGCAGTCAGCAGCACCCGCGCGAACTCGAGCGGCAGCAGCGAAGTCCCGTAGGCCCACGCGCACAACGTTTGCGCGTCACGGTGACCGCCGAGTTCACGGGTGATGAGGACCACGATCCAGATCGAGCAGGCCATGAGCACAGTTGCCGGTATGTGGAGCGCCCACGTCTCATCGGCAAGCGAGCGAAACACCCGAGCGATTAGCGGCGTCAGCGGCGGCTGGTCGACGTAGCCCCATTGCAGTGGCAGCATCCGGAAGTAGAGTTCATCGCGGTGGTAGCCGTATGCGGGGCTGGCGATGGTCAACGCTGTTGCCACCGTCACCATCGCCAAGGCGATCGGTCCCCGAGCCACCGGCGGCAGGGAGTGCTGTCGGCCGGTCCGACTCGCTGCGGTGACGGTCATGCTCTGAGCGTAGGCGTTTTGCGTGGTGCCGCCACCGTCGCGGTGGCGGCCGGGCACTATGGGTGCATGGTTGTTGATCGCGGAGTTGACCTCGAGGTCGCTCAAAAGGCCGAACGGGGCTGGTTGGCCCGGTTGTGGTTCGTCGTGACGTTGTTCATGCTGGTGACCGTCGCCGGTTCGTGGTACGTCGGAGTACCGATCCGCGATCCTGGCGGATCCATGTTTGTGCGACGTGTGCTCCTGACGTTGTTGATTTTCGCGGCGTTTACGGTAATTGACGCCGCGATCCGTGCTGACGGTCGCTCGTGGCGGGCAGTGGGCGCCCGGCTCCGCTCGCGGTGGCCCAAAGAGCGCCTCGCGGTCGCGTTCAGTGGCTTGCTGGCCTACCACGTCGTTTACCTGTGCTACCACAACATCAAGAGTTGGGTCGTCTTCAACGGTTTTCATGACTCGGCGTTGCTCGAGCTCGATAGGTGGCTGTTCTTGGGACACAGCCCCGCCGTCCTGTTGCACGGCCTGCTCGGGGAGCACGTTGCCGCTCTTGTTCTGGCAGTGGTCTACGAATCGTTTTCTTACATCGTGCCGGTGTCGTTCGTCGCGGCAGTCGTGTTCGTCGACCAGTTACGTGAGGGTTTCGTCTTCTTGGCATCGGCGATCTGGGCGTGGATACTCGGTGCTGGATCCTATTACCTCATCCCGTCGCTGGGTCCCTTCGCCACGGCGCCGCGTGAATTCGATGGGCTTTCACCTACGCTGATCAACAGCAGGCAAGAGACGCTGCTCGCCGATCGCGCACACATGTTGAGCGATCCTGGCGCTTCAGATGCGATGGCCAGCATCGGTGCGTTTGCGAGTCTTCATACCGGTTTTACGTTCATGGTCGTCTTGATGTTGCATCACTATGGGTTACGCCGGTTGGCTCACATCATGACCGGCTATCTGGTTGCCACCATCACCGCGACGATCTATTTCGGCTACCACTTCGTCATCGATGATGCTGCGGGGCTCCTGCTCGGCCTGCTCGCTGTGATGCTGGGCAAGCTTGTGGTGCTCGGCAGAGTTCGACCCGCGAGTGGCGCAAATTCGGGCTGAAAGCGCCGCAAATGCCCCGAAACTGCGCCACTCGTGCAGGAAACTGCGCCACTCGGCGGGTGGGCGGGCCCGGGCGCGGGGTGCTCTGGGGCGAGAGCGGGCTGCGAATCACCACGCGTTAAGGAGTTTTTGCACCCGGGCCACCGACACCGGGTGGGCCGTACGCAGGTTTTGCGCAAACAGGCTGACGCGTAGTTCTTCCAGTGCCCAGCGGACCCGGCGCACCTTGGGATCTAGCTTCTCGTAGGGGCGCAGGTTGCCGATCCGTTCATAAAACGCAGCCTCGATGTCTTGGGCGGCAAACAGGTCGGCACTGTCGCCCACCGAAAGCCGCCGCGCCGCCGCTTCCAGATACACCGGCAGCCGGCGCAGCTGGGCGACACCGGCATCGCGGATGAACCCCGGATAGATGAGCCACGACAACTGCACCCGTACGTCCTTGGCTGCTTCGACCGGTGCGGAAACCATCGCGGTCTGCACGTCGGCGAGTTTGTTGAGCGTACGGAGCACGTCGCCGACGACTGCCTCGGTCACACCGTAGACGTCGGTGCGAACCTTGTCGCGCAACGCGGCAAAACCTGGCTCGTCCCATGCCGGGCCGCCATGGCGCACGACGAGGTCGTCAAGCGCGGCGAGTCGACACTCATTAAGCAGCGTGATGACCTCGGCATATGGGCCGGTCGACAACACAAGCTTTGCGCGCATGTCGAGGCTCTTGCCGATCTCGGCCGCCGGCGACACCGTGACCAGTGACAACAGGCTTGCCTCGCCCCGGATCATAGCGACTGCTTGCTCAGCCGGTGTGCGCAAAATCTCCAGATCGACGTGTCCGGCGTTGTCGACGAGCGCCGGATAACCCGTCACGGGACCGGCTTCAACCTCGTGCGGCACCGACCCCAGATCCCATGACGTGATGCCGGTGCGTTCGATCGATTTCGCCGCTAGGCGCAGGTCACGGCGCAGGTGCGAATCGAGCTTGGCCCGCAAGGCATCCAGGCTCTGCCCGCGCGCCAGTTCCACATTCGCGTCGAGCACCCGGAACGTCACCTGAAGGTGCGAGGGCAGCAGCGCTGTGTCGAAGTCCGAGGCAGCGACTACGACTCCGGTCATGCGGGTCAATCCGCTGGCAACCTCGGCCAGCAGGTCGCTGGCTCCGGTATCGATGATGTCGGTCAGTCGGGCGGCCGCGTCGGCGGTGGGTACGATGTTGCGGCGCAGGCGTTTGGGCAAAGACTTGATTAGTGAGGTCAGGAGTTCGAGGCGGTTGCCGGGCACATTCCACCAAAAGGGGCCTTCTTCGAGTCCGGCGAGGTCGGCGATCTGGACGTCGACGGTGATGCCATCCTCAAGCGCACCTGGCTCGAAGGCGTAGGTCAGCGCGTAGGAGGCGCCTTCGGAGCGCCATTCGCGCGGGTATTCGGTCTCTAGGTCACCTTCGAGGTCGTCGCGCAATAGTTGCGACTTTTCAAAGTCGAGCAGGTCGGGTTGTTCGCGCCGCACCCGCTTCCACCACGTATCGAAATGCCGCCCCGACACGGCTTCGGCGCCGACCCGCGCGTCGTAAAAAGCAAACAGGCTGTCGTCGTCAACGCGCAGGTCGCGGCGTCGTACGCGGTCCTCGAGTTCGGCAACCTCCTCGAGAAGGGCGCGGTTACGTTGCCAAAATTGTTGCTGGGTGTGCCATTCGCCCTGCACGAGGGCATGGCGAATGAAAAGATCGCGAGAGACAGCGGGGTCGATGTTGCTGTAATTGACGAGGCGGTCGATGACGACGGGTACCCCATACAAGGTGGCGCGTTCCGTGGCCATGACGGCGGCGCGTTTGGTTGACCAGTGTGGTTCGCTATAGGAGCGTTTGAGCAGGTGGCCGGCTTCGCGCTCGATCCATTCGGGTTGGATTTTGGCGTTGGTGCGAGCGAACAGCCGTGAGGTTTCCACGAGTTCACCGGCCATAATCCAGCGTGGTGGCTTCTTGGCCAAGCCGGACCCGGGGAAGATCGAAAACTTGGCGTTGCGTGCGCCCAGGTAGTCGCGCCCGTCGGTGTCCTTGAGGCCAATGTGTGAAAGCAGACCGGCAAGCAACGACTGGTGCAGGCTGTCGGGATCGGAGCCGGGTTTGCCGGCGCGCATGCCCAAATCTTTGGCGGTTTGGCGCAACTGTGCGTGCACGTCTTGCCATTCGCGGATGCGAAGATAATGCAGGAACTCGTCGCGACACATCCGGCGAAACTTGCTGTGCGACAGATCGGCGCGCTGTTCGCGCAGGTAGTTCCACAGCGCCAGATAGGACAGGAAGTCCGAATCGGGCTGGCGGAAGCGGGCATGAGCCTCG
>JBBSRT010000053.1:0-9292 GCA_038242765.1 Propionibacteriales bacterium | reverse complement strand
CCGGCATTCCGGGCCAAACAGATCGCGACGCACTATTTCAGTCGCCTCGTCAACGACCCCGCCGACATGACCGATCTGCCCGCGGTCAGCCGCGACCGTCTTGTCGCCGATCTGCTGCCAACGCTGCTGACGCCCATCCGGACCCTCGAGGCCGACAAGGGCACCACGCGCAAGACGCTGTGGAAACTCTTTGACGGTGCGCTCGTGGAGTCGGTGCTGATGCGCTATCCCGATCGCGCAACGATTTGCGTGTCTAGTCAAGCTGGCTGTGGCATGGCATGCCCGTTTTGTGCCACGGGCCAGGGCGGGCTGCAACGCAACATGAGCACCGGCGAGATTGTCGACCAGGTCGTCGATGCGGCCCGTGCGATGGCTAACGGTCTGGTCCCTGGCGGCCCAGGGCGTCTTTCCAATGTCGTCTTCATGGGCATGGGCGAGCCGATGGCCAACTACAAGGCCGTGATCGGCGCCATCCGTCGTATGGTGACGCCCGCGCCCGACGGGCTCGGTATGTCGGCACGCAACATCACACTCAGCACTGTCGGCTTGGTTCCGCGCATCAAACAACTGACCGAAGAAGGCATTCCGGTCACGTTGGCGGTGTCGTTGCATGCGCCTGATGACGAGTTGCGCAACGAACTTGTCCCGATCAATACCCGTTACAGCGTTCATGAGGCGGTCGAAGCGGCGTGGGAGTATGCCCGCAAGACGAAGCGACGCGTCTCCATCGAATACGCGATGATCAGGGACATCAACGACCAAGCCTGGCGCGCTGACCTCCTAGGCGACGTTCTCCAATCCTATGGTGACTGGGGCTGGGTACACGTCAACCTGATACCGCTCAACCCGACCCCGGGATCCAAATGGACTGCCTCGGATCCGGCGGACGAGCGCGAATTTGTGCGCCGTCTCATTGCGAAGGGCATCCCGACCACGGTGCGCGATACTCGCGGCAGCGACATCGATGGTGCCTGCGGGCAACTCGCCGCAGCCGATGCTTGACCGGCCGCGATGAGCGGGCCCACGACGAGTGGCACCGTCCGGAGTGGCCAAAGCGGTCTGCCCCGGGCCATTGCCACCGACCTCGACGGCACCCTGCTGCGAAGTGACGGCACGTTGTCTGCGCGCACTCGATCGGCGATCCAGGCGGTCGAGGCGGTCGGAATTTTGACGGTTTTCGTTACGGCCCGCCCACCGAGATGGCTTGATGCGCTCGTCGATGCGGTCGGTCACCACGGCATCGCCCTGTGCGGCAACGGTGCCTTCGTGTACGACGTGCCGAGTCGAACCGTCATCGAACAGAACCCGCTCGAGGCTGCGCTGCTCAGCGAACTCATAACCGACCTCCGCGGCGCCTTTCCAGATCTCGCCTGCGCGGTGGAACGCGCGGACGGTTTTGAGCGGGAGCAAGCGTTCGTCGACGACTATTGCGATGAGTACACGGTCCGCGACGTTGGGGCGATGTCGGCGGTCGGGAAGTTGTTGGCCCGTTCGCCGGGCACCGACCCTGAAGTGTTCCGTGCTGGGGTCGGCGATATTGTCGGAGGCCGCGCAGAGGTCGGCTATTCGGGCGCAGTCGGTCTGGCCGAGATCAGCGCCCCGGGCATCACCAAGGCCGCGGCGCTGGCACGCTGGTGTGTCGGTCAGGACATCGACCCGAATGAGGTGTGGGCATTCGGCGACATGCCCAATGACCTGCCTATGATCGAGTGGGCCGGCACCGGTTTCGCGGTGCGAAACGCGCACCCCGACCTGGTGGCCGTAGCCGATCAGTTGTGTCCGTCCAACGATGAAGACGGTGTCGCTCAGGTCATGGAATCGCTCGTCATCGCGGTGAGTGAAACACTAGGATCACCATTAAATCGCGGTCAAGGAGAAGCATGCTCGAAGCGACCACGGACGGACCTGTAGCCGTCCTCGAACTCCGACGGCCAGAGCGCCGCAATGCGCTCAACCTCGACCTTTGCAATGCCATCCATGCGGCCGTTGATGAGGCCGTCGCCGGCGACGCGCGCGTCATCGTCATCACTGGTCAGGGAACGGCCTTCTGTTCGGGGGCGGACCTTGGTGGCGTTTACGGCCCGGAGTTCCTCGATGCGCTGTATGGCATGTTGCACCACCTGAGGCAGGTTCGTGTCCCGCTGATTGCGGCGGTCAACGGCCCGGCCATCGGGGCCGGGACCCAGCTTGCGCTCGCTTGTGACCTGCGCGTTGCCGACGAAGGTGCGAAGTTTGCCGTGCCTACCGCAAAAAACGGGATGGCTGTCGATGCGTGGACCATTCGTACACTTGCCGATCTTGCCGGCCACGGACCGGCGCGCCGGCTGATGTTGGCCGCCGAGACCATCGACCGTGACGAAGCATTGCACACCGGACTTGTCGACAAAGCCGGCTCACTTGAGACGGCCATCGATTGGGCGCACGACATTGCGCAACTCGCTCCGCTGGCTCTCGCGCACAACAAATCGGTTTTGGTGGGCGCTGATTCAGTCGCCACCGACGCCTCGTTCGCTGCCTGCTGGGCAAGCAGCGATGTCCGTGAGGCAGCAACGGCGCGCGCCCAGAAGCGCTCTCCGGTTTTCGGTGGACACTGATGTCCAGCATCGGCTTCGACATCCTCGACCGGTTGGTCATTGACGGAAAGGGCGCCGAGATCGCGCTCAAAAGCGATGCCGTCGCATTGACGTATGCCGATTTGCTCGAAAAGGTTGCAGCAATGAGCGGCGCCCTGCTGCAACTAGGGGCAACCGACGGCGACAGCGTCGCCATTGATCTAGAGATCAGGCACCACCACGTCATTGCCGTATTGGCGTGCATACGCGTTGGAGTCATTCCCGGCGCAGTAGGCGAGATCAGGTTCGAAGGCATAAGTGCAGATTCGATTGCCCGCGTTGGCGACCAGTCTTACCAGTGGCGTGAACTTATGAGGGCCGGCTCGATGAACCCCGCGGCCGCCCTCGAGAGCGACCGGCCCGGTTATCGTGAGCAGGTAGTGGTCGGTCAGAGCGACCTGCTGCGTTCGCTGAAATGCTGAAAGTGTGGACCAATGACCTGATCAGACCAGGTCGGCGTTTCGGGCATGGATGGCAATCTGTACTCGATTGACCGCACCAAGCTTGGTGAAAATGTGCGACACGTGTGCCTTGACGGTCGGCAAACTCATGTACAGGCTCGCGGCAATTTCCGCATTGGACTGGCCCCGTGCAACCGCCGCAGCAACCTCCCGCTCGCGCCGGGTCAGCGTGGCGATCTTTTCGCGCGCAATCCGCGCGCGTCCATCGTCGGAGCGCGCGGTGACCTGACGGACGAGTTGTGTCGTCACGCTGGGTGAAAGGATCGACTCGCCGTCGACGACCCGTTTGATCGCTTCGACCAGTTGCGCCGGTGGCGTGTCTTTGAGCAGGAATCCGTTGGCCCCCTCCGCGAGAGCTCGAAGGACGTATTCGTCTGCATCGAAGGTGGTCAACACAATGACTTTGGGCGGGTTCGGGCGTTTGAGCAACTCGGTGGTTGCTGCAAGTCCGCCCAGGTTCGGCATCCGGATGTCCATCAGGACGACGTCGGGCGCCGAACGCATGACCTGGGCGATGGCGTCGTTGCCGTCGACGGCCTCACCTATCACCGTGATGGCTCGATAGCCGCCAAGAATGAGCGACAGACCCCCGCGTACGAGCGCGTCGTCATCAACAATCAACACCTCGATCGGCTTGTTCACTGATTCCATGGCAGCCACGCCTCCAAAACGAATTCGTTGTCGTTGCCGAGCTCGTGGCGTAGTCGGCCACCGGCAAGTTCGACCCGTTCGGCCAGCCCAATCAGCCCGAGGCCGGAGCGCGGCGACACTCGCGTAGGTGAACCGATGCGCAATGGATTCGAGACGACGACGCGCAGGCCGGTTGTGGGCTCGCCGTCGAGCCGCACGGCGACGGCGGTGTCGGGCGCATGTTTGCGCGCATTCGTCAGGCCTTCCTGGACGATCCGGTATGCGGTTCGTCCGCTCAGGTCCGCTAGCGAATCAGGTCTGATTGAGAATGCATAGTCGACATTTATCCCGAGGCTCCTTGCCTCAGAGATCAGCGCGGGAAGGTCAGTGACCGAGGGTTGTGGGAGTTCGGGGCCAGCGTCACCTGAATTATCACGCAGTATGCCCAACACAACACGCAAATCCACCAGCGCTTGGTGCGCGTTTTCCTGAATGAGTGAAGATGTACGCCGAACATCATCGGGTGGCAGGTCGCTGCGGTAGGCGAGGGCGCCGGCATGCATTGCGACCATCGAAATGCGATGCGCCAACACATCATGCATTTCGCGTGCTATGCGTGCCCGCTCAGCGCTTTGAGCCTGAGAAACCCGGAGCATTTGCTGGGTTTCGGCATCGGTGGCACGCTCTCTCAGCGCTGCGAGGAGTTCGCGCCGAGAGCCGATGAAGAGGCCCCAGCCGACGGTGACGGCGACGATCGCAATCACCAGTGGAAGGGTGAATTCCCATCCGTCGGACACCGTCGGGTCCAAAGCGGCGAGTACGAAGCCGGCGGCAACAGAGAGGATCGACACGGGGATGATCTCGCGCCAACGACGTCTCGTGGCCAGCGACATCAACGCCAGGGTAGCCGGCCCGGCGGCCGTTGCCGAGACCGCTGAGCTGATGGTCGTCACAACAGCCACCGCTACGGCAAAGCGGCGACGAAAAAACATCAACACCAGCGACAGGGCACCGGCAGCCATGTCGGCAAAAAACCATGGCCGCGCGTTGTCCCACTGCCAGCGCGCGAGACCGTAGGAGGTGAGCGCACTGATCATGAGGACGAGCACAACGCGCCACGTTTGGCTCCATGTCGTCAACGGCGGCTGGTAGTCGCACGGTTTCAAAACGGGCACGGGCCAACCTTAGAGCGCAGGCCGTCGGGGTTTGCACCCAGCGTTCCCGGGGTTGCCTCATACTTTGGTCGGTGTCGTTTCAGCCAGATGCCTGATGCGGCCCGCGGCTCGCAACCGCGATGCTCGTTCCATGATCACCATAGAATCACTCACCAAGAGTTACGGCGGCTTCAAAGCTGTCGATAATGTTTCCTTCAGCTGCCGGCCGGGTGCGGTCACCGGTTTTCTGGGCCCCAACGGTGCCGGCAAGACAACCACAATGCGCGTGCTCGCCGGCTTGACGCCGGCAGATTCAGGCACGGCGACACTGGCCGGCCACCACTATCACGACATCCCGAACCCGGCGACGCAGGTTGGTGTCCTCCTCGATGCTTCTGCCCAACATGCCGGCCGTAGCGGACGTGAGGTTTTGACCCTCGGCGCGATCGCCATGGGTTTGCCGATGTCGCGAGTCGAGGAAATGTTGCATCTGGTCAGCCTCACTCCAGCTGAATCCAAGCGCAAGATCCGTAACTATTCACTCGGAATGCGCCAACGTCTGGGCATCGCCCACGCGTTGTTGGGTGACCCACAAATTCTTATCCTCGACGAACCGGCCAACGGTCTCGACCCGGCAGGAATCCACTGGATGCGCAGCCTGCTGCGTGAATACGCCCGCCGAGGCGGCACCGTCCTCTTGTCTTCGCACCTTTTGCATGAGGTCGAAGTGATTGCCGACGAGCTCATCGTCATCGGCGAAGGCAAAATAGTGGCCCAAGGCACCAAGGCCGAACTCCTGCAAACCGCAGGCACCTTCGTACGGGGTCTCGACCAATCAGCTCTTGCCGGAGCGCTGACAAGTGCTGGCATTCATGCCGTGCCATCGGGCGACGGTGGCTTGCGCACCGAGTCCGCCCCCGAAGACGTCGGCCGTGCAGCCGCTGCAGCCGGCGCCGTCCTCGTCGAATTGCGTCCCGCCGGCGGGGCGGGTCTCGAAGAAATGTTCCTTGAACTCACCGCCGCGACGCAGCGAGACGAAAACAATGCTCCCGAAGGAGTTGCCGTATGAGTACCACCACTGCTCCACCGACCGGATACGCCACGATTGACATGGCGGCACCACGGGTGCCGATGACGCGACTCGTAAAAGTCGAGATGCGCAAACTTGTCAACACGCGAGCCGGCTTTTGGCTCGTCATGGCGATGCTCATCATCGCCGCGCTTATCACAACGGCGATGCTGATCTGGGCACCTGATGATCAGCTCACCTTCGGGCAGATGTTCGGAATGATGAACATTCCGTTCGGGTTTTTGCTGCCGGTCTTGGCAATCTTGCTGGTGACCAGCGAGTGGAGCCAACGCACCGGATTGGTGACATTCACGATTGAGCCCAAACGGGCACGCGTGGTCATCGCCAAGCTCATCGTCAGCCTCATCGCCGCTTTGGGCGCGGTGTTGGCCGCCTTGGCGTTGGGCGCCATCGGCAACCTGTTGGCCGCCCTCTTCCATGACGGTCCCGGGGTCGGGTCCTGGGACATGACATGGACCGGTGTAGGCAATTCGGCCCTTCTGCAGTTCTTGGCCCTGTTGCAGGGGTTCGGTTTCGGCATGCTGATCATGAACTCCGCTGCCGCGATCGTGCTTTATTTTGTGTTGCCCACCGTATGGTCGATCGTCGCGGCGATCATCCCGTGGTTGCGCGAAAACGTGCAACAGTGGGCAGATTTGGGTTCGGCGATGGGGCCGTTCCAGTCTGGCGACGCCGTTTCGGGCGAAGCGTGGCAGCATCTGGCTTCAGCGGCTGCGATCTGGATCCTGTTGCCGCTGCTGTTGGGTACGTGGCGACTGCTTCGCTCTGAAGTCAAGTAGCAATCTTCGCGGTTGATCGGCCAGAATGGCGGCATGCGCAAGCGTGTCGCCATTCTTGGCTCAACCGGATCGATCGGAACCCAGGCCCTCGAGGTCATTGCTGCCAACCGTGATCGCTTCGAGGTGGTCGCTCTTGCCGCCGGCGGCGCTCAGCCTGAGCTTTTGGCTGCCCAGGCCATTGAGTTCGCTGTGCCGCTCGTCGCCGTCGCACGCCCCAGCGCCGTCCAGGACGTGCAGCTCGCCCTTTATGCCGAAGCCCAGCGCTGCGGTTACGCCCAAGGCAACCATGTTTTGCCACGCATCATCGCCGGCAGGGACGCCGCAACGGAGGCGGCCCGCGTCCCGTGCGATGTGGTCCTCAACGGTATGACCGGCGCCGTCGGACTCATGCCTACCCTGGCTGTGCTTGACGGCGACGCCACGTTGGCGTTGGCCAACAAGGAGTCCCTCATCATCGGTGGCACGCTGGTCACCGACAAGGCGAAACCCGGACAGTTGGTGCCTGTCGACTCCGAGCATTCTGCGTTGGCACAAGCCATGCGTGGTGAACACGCGGCAGATGTGCGCAAACTCATCGTGACAGCCAGCGGTGGACCCTTTCGTGGCCGGTCACGCGCCGAACTCGTCGATGTCACACCGCAACAGGCCGCCGCGCACCCGACCTGGAACATGGGTCCGGTCATCACGATCAACTCGGCCACCCTGATCAACAAAGGTCTGGAAGTTATCGAAGCGCATTTGCTGTTCGGCATAGAGTTCGAACGCATCGAAGTGACCGTGCACCCGTCTTCGATCGTCCACTCGATGGTCGAATTCGTTGACGGTTCGACGATCGTGCAGGCCTCCCCACCAAGTATGAAAATTCCGATCGCTCTTGGTCTGGCGTGGCCAGAACGCATACCGAACGCTGCGGCGGCGTGCGACTGGTCGCAGCCGGCGACCTGGGAATTTGCTCCGCTGGACAACACCGCATTCCCCGCCGTCAACCTTGCCCGTCGGGCCGGCGCAATCGGTCGTACGGCGCCGGCGGTGTTCAATGCCGCCAATGAGGTGTGCGTCGAGGCTTTCATGGCCGGTGATTTGCCGTTTCTGGGTATCGTTGACACGGTCGGCGCCATCGTCGACGAACACATACGTGCCGTCACTGCCGACGAAGAGCCGCTGACCGTGGATGCTGTCCTGAGCGCAGACCGTTGGGCACGCGCACGTGCCGGGCAGATTCTGGCCACACCGACCACCGCACAACCGAGCACCGCACAGGAGCGACGATGAACGCCTTGATCTACCTGCTGGGCGTCGTCGCCTTCGTGCTCGGTGTGGTCATCTCAATCGCTCTGCACGAGGCCGGTCACATGTATCCGGCCAAGAAGTTCGGCATCAAAGTCACCCAGTATTTCGTCGGCTTCGGCAAGACGGTGTGGTCGTTTAAACGCGGTGAAACCGAATATGGAATCAAGGCGATCCCGCTGGGTGGCTACGTCAAGCTTGTCGGAATGTTGCCGCCGGCAAAGGGCGCCGACCCGCACGAGGTGCGCAAGACCAACACTGGCATGTTCACTCAACTCATCTCCGATGCGCGTGAGGCCGAATACGAGACGATCACCGACGCTGATGAGGAGCGGCTGTTTTACCGCAAGCCGTGGTGGCAAAAACTCATCGTGATGTCTGGCGGCCCGCTGGTCAACGTCGGTATCGCCGCAGTCCTGTTCGGCGCCATCTTCATGGGCATCGGAGCATTGGCACCAACGACGACGGTCGACGCGGTATCGGATTGCGCCATCAGCGACGCAGAGGCCGGCCGCACTTGTCAGGCATCCGATCCGGTGACACCGGCTAAAAATGCCGGACTCCGGCGCGGTGACACCATCACGGCCTTCAACGGCCACCAGGTCACCGGTTGGGCCGACCTGACCAAACGGATCCGCGCCAACGGCGACAACCAGGCCACCATCGGTTTTGAGCGCGACGCACAGAAGCAGACGGCGACGGTAAACACCTCGGTGCTGGCCCGGGTTTCGCAATCAGATCCACAGAAGACCGAGAGCGTCGGCTTCCTGGGTGTGTCGCCAACCTTTGACTACGAACGCCAGGGACCGGTTTATGTCGCCCAAACGATGTGGAGCTATACGACCGCGACAGCCGACGTGATCTGGCACCTGCCACAGCGCATGTATGCCGTCACGCAAGCCGCGTTCGGAGCCGAGCGCGAAGCCGACGGGCCGATCAGCGTTGTCGGCGCCAGCCGTGTCGCCGGGGAACTTGTCACCTATGACAATCCGTCCTGGACCGATCGAGCTGTCCGCGTGATTGGACTGGTCGCCTCGGTCAACGTCTTCCTTGCGCTCTTCAACTTCATACCGTTGCTGCCACTAGATGGCGGGCACATCGCCGGTGCGCTGTGGGAGGCTCTGCGTCGCGGCTGGTCGAAGCTGCGCGGGCGGCCCGACCCCGGCTATGTCGACGTCGCCAAAATGTTGCCTGTGGCCTATGCCGTGGGTGCACTCCTTATGATTATGAGTGTGATCTTGATTTATGCAGACATTGTGAACCCGGTGAGGCTGACATG
>JBBSRT010000052.1:0-9293 GCA_038242765.1 Propionibacteriales bacterium | reverse complement strand
TGTGGAGTCTTGTCCTATGCCTCATCTGAATTCATGGTCTTTCCTCCCCTTTGGTGGTCACACGCCGCGCGCGACTTAGATCGGCTCGTACCCCGTATCGGGACGCCCACACCAGGTGTGGGCGCGGCCGCAACGGGTACCTCAACGGCATCATGAAAATTGTCATCATCGGTGCCTCAGGCAATATCGGCAGCGCGCTCGTGCGCGAACTTTCATCAGAGCACGAGATCACGGGCGTAGCCCGCCGCCGGCCTCAAGTCGGTGAAACCTCGGCAGGCCCTGTCAACTGGGAATCGGCAGACATTGCGACCAGTGACCTCGACAGGCTTTTTGTCGGCGCCGATGCGGTTGTGCACCTGGCTTGGCTGTTTCAACCGACCCATGACCCAGATTGGACGTGGCAGACCAACGCGGTCGGCACGCGGCGACTTCTCGATGCTGTGGCTCGTCAGCGGGTCCCGGTGGTGGTGTGCTCGTCGTCAGTGGCGGCATACTCGCCAGGCAACGGATCGATCGTTGATGAGAGCTGGCCGACCGACGGACCGTCAAGCGCGGCCTATTCGCGCGAGAAGGCATACGTTGAACGGCTGCTGGACATCTTTGAGCAGCGCAACCCCTCGACACGTGTGGTTCGATTCCGACCGGCCTTCGTCTTCCAACGCGCCGCGGCCACCGAGCAAAGGCGCATCTTCGGGGGACCGCTCCTCCCGGGTCGCTTACTTGACCCCAAGCTGATCCCGATCCTCCCCGTTCCGCGAGGACTCAAGATGCAAACCGTGCATGCCAGTGACGTCGCACGCGCATTCGTCTTGGCGATCGAGCGCGAGGTTGGCGGGGCATTCAACCTCGCCGCCGAAGGGATCCTCGACCGTGGTGCGCTTGCCAAAATTTTTTCGGCACAGGCCGTCAACGTTCCTCCCGGTCTGGTTCGGCAATCGTTGGCCGTGGCATGGCGGCTCCATCTGGTGCCAGCGCCGGCAAACCTGTTCGACGCGTTTATGCAGATTCCGACGATGTCGAGCGAGCGCGCGCATCGCGAACTCGACTGGCATCCCGAGCACAGCGCCACCGACGCCTTGGGTGCTTTTCTTGAAGGCGCCCGGCACGGAGCTGGAAGCACTTTGCCGCCTCTCGACCCAGACAGCAGCGGGCTGTTGCGGGTCGAAGAGTTTCGCAGCGGGGTCGGTTCACGGCCGTAATCAGCCATACGGTGTTGCTCGACGCCGTCAGGCTGAGAGGTTGAGTTCGGTGAGGGTGTCTTGAGCCAACCCCAGATGACGTGAACCTCGGTATGGGCTGTCGCGGCGCGCCAACGCGATTTACGCTTGCGCGGCAGCCGATTGAGCTTTGACCCGCTCCAGGGCACGCAACTGATCAATACGCTCGATATTGGAAACATCACGAGCAATATCGACCAGACCAGCACCCCATGCCACGATCGCCGCCGCACCCAAACCCGGAGCCGCAACGGCGGCTCCATCGAGGGTATTCGAGGCAGTAGAAACGTTCATAAAACCAACATAACTGCGCCCGCCGACACTCTTATTGCGAAGTGGAATTTGGTTTTGTTGACTTCGAATGGCGCGATCTTCATGGCAGCGGCGTAGCAAAGCCGCTCGGGGAATAGCCCTGCACGCCGCACCGTTATAGAATATAATTGAAACTTCAACATCGAGGATGTGCATGATGGCTGCTGTTACCGCGGACACGATGACCTTGAAACGCGTTGGTGCGGCAAGAGTGGACGAGTCCGAGCGCCCGGTGCTTCAGGTGTCCACCGCGCCGGCCGGTCTTGAAGGCGAAGGATTTCCGGTACGGCGCACGATGGCGGGAATTGACTATAAAAATCTCGACCCGTTCATCATGATGGACCACATGGGCGAGGTCGACTATCAGGCCGGCGAACCCAAGGGCACGCATTGGCATCCCCATCGCGGGTTCGAGACTGTCACCTATCTGATTGAGGGCCAGTTCATCCATCAGGACAGCCACGGTGGCGGTGGCGTCATTACCGAGGGCGGCACCCAGTGGATGACCGCGGGTTCGGGTTTGCTTCACATTGAGACTCCACCTGAAAAACTCGTCGACGACGGCGGCCTGTTCCATGGCTTCCAGCTATGGGTGAACCTCCCGGCGAAGGATAAATTCAGCACTCCGGCCTACCAAGGTCTCGGTCCCAAGGACATGCTCTTGCTAGCGAGCCCCGATGGCGGGTCACTGATCCGAGTCATCGCCGGAGAGGTCGACGGCCACACCGGCCCGGGCGCCACGCGCACTCCCATCACCGTCCTGCATGCCTCGATCAACGCCGGCGGACGTCTGTCGTTGCCATGGCAACGCTCATACAATGCGTTGATTTACGTCATGGCCGGCTCCGGAACCGTCGGTGCTGAGCAGCGACCGATCCGCGCCGGTCAGTTGGCGGTGCTGGGTTCGGGTGATCGGATGACGGCTGCAGCCGATGCCAAGCAGGATTCGCGCACCACGTCGATGGAAGTCATCGTGCTTGGTGGTGAGCCGATTCGTGAACCGATGGTCCAATACGGGCCGTTCGTCATGAACACCCGAGAGCAACTCGTGCAGACGATGGACGACTACCAGGCCGGCCGGCTTGGCGTCGTCCCGCCCGACGCGATCATGCCGCACGTGCCTGGCAACCAACACTGAGTCCAATCGTCGGCGGCAACAACTCCTTCTCAGGCGCAGGCATAGGCTAAGCAGATGAAGATTTCATTCCTCGGATTGGGCCGTATGGGTCGCATCTTGGCCGATCATCTGGTCGACGACGGTCACGAATTGGTCGTATGGAACCGTACGAGCGCAGCCACCAAGGCCTTCGATGAGGCAGGCGTATGCGTAGCGTCATCGGCGAGGGAAGCGATCGAATCATCGCCGGTCGTGGTGAGTGCCCTTTTCGGCCCGGACGCCGTGCGTGAAGCGATCGTGGGGGCGGACGCCTCCTGGCAGGCCGGCGCTATCTGGATCGACATCACCACAATCGCGCCCGACGACACCCGCGAATTCGGCGCCTGGGCCCGCGAAGCCGGTATTGGCTATGTCCACGCGCCAGTGATCGGCACTCTGGGACCGGCACACAAACGTGCCCTCGGTGTGCCGTTCGGCGGCGACGCCTCAGCGATGGGACAGGCGCGCGACGTGGTGGAGTCATGGGCCGACCCGCAACGCTTGTTTGCGTTGGATTCTGCGCCGAAGGCTGCTGCCGCCAAGCTGATCGCCAATCTTGCGTTGGCGATCACCGCGCAGGGAGTGATCGAAGCATTGCGGCTGGGCCGCGCCGAAGATTTGGGAGTTGATGACGTGCTTTCATCATTGGAAAACACGGCGCTCGTCGGAATGCTCCAGATGAAGGGCGCGGTCGTGCGCTCGGGCTCCTACGCAGACACCGAGTTCTCGGCGGACCTGCTGGCCAAGGACGTCGCTTCGATGTTGCAAACCAGTAACGATCCAATGCCGGCGCTGACCGCGGCGCTTGATTCGCTGCGGTCAGCTCAGCAGGCCGGGCACGGAGACGACGACTTCTCGGTGGTCATTCAGCCCGAGACCGTCGGCTCAGATTCGGTGGATTCGAGTGAAAGCTGACGCCGCGCAAATCAGTCGCGTTGGTGGCTTTCGCGCAGTTCACGCCCGCGGCGGACGTCATCGGCGGATTTCGTGTCTGATTTTTTGATGCCCCGGGTGTCACGCGGCGGCAGCTGGATCGTTTCCTCTGCTTCGATTCCCGCTTGGAGTTCGCGACCACGTTCGAGTTCGGAATCGAGTTCTGCACCAAAAAGGAGCGCCAGGTTGGTAATCCACAGCCACAGTAGGAACACGATGACGCCGCCAAGTGCGCCGTAGGTTTTGTTGTAACTGGCGAAGTTTGCGACATAGAAGCCGAAGCCAGCCGAAACGATGATCCACGTAAGGATGGCCACGATGGCACCGATGCTCAGCCAACGGAACTTCGGCTGCTTGATATTCGGGGTGGCGTAATACAGCATCGCCACCATTACGATGACAACGACGAGCAAAACCGGCCACTTTGCGATGCGCCAGGTCCATACGACGGCGGGGCCGACGCCGAGCGCGTCGCCCACCGATTGGACGACTGGGCCGCTGATGACCAGCGCTGCAAGGGTGATGGCCGCCAACACGATGAGGATCAGGGTCACGAGAAGTTGTATGGGGCGCAACTTCCAGATCGGCCTGCCTTCGCCAACCTCATACATGCGGTTCATGGCACGGCCGAAAGCGCCGACGTAACCCGAAGCCGACCACAGCGCACCGGCGAAACCCAGGGCGAGTGCGAACCCGGCGCCGGGGGTTTGGCTGAGTTGTTCAAGGATTGGCCGCAACGTGTCAGCGGCCGAGGACGCACCGACATCGGAGAGTATCCCCAGCAGCGTGTCTATCGACTGCGCGCCGAGGCCCAGGACGCCGACGAGCGACATCAACGCGATGGCAGCGGGAAACAGTGCGAGCACGGCGTAATAGGTCAGTGCTGCAGCGAGGTCGGTGCACTGGTCAGCGGAAAATTCGCGCATCGTTTTGCGTGCGACATACTTCCATGACGGCTTGGTGATATCGGTGGGTGAGTTGGGCTTTTGTGACTCAGAATTGTGTGACTTGCGGTCTTTTCTTTTCATCAAGCTCCTGGCAAAGCGCAGTCCATCGGGTGTCAAGGGCATTATTACCCCGCGCACCCGACGATGATGCATGCGCGCAGTCGCAGCAACGCGAATGCATCATCATCGATGGTTCAGAACTGCCGGGCTCGCAACCGGAGCGCGTTGGTGATGACGCTGACCGACGACAGCGACATCGCGGCGGCGGCGATGATTGGCGACAACAAGAGTCCGAAGAACGGATAAAGCACGCCGGCCGCGATGGGGATACCTGCGGCGTTGTAGATGAAGGCGAAGACGAGGTTCTGCCGAATGTTGGACATCGTGGCCGAAGAAAGGCTCCGGGCTCGCACAATGCCGGTCAGATCGCCGTGCAACAGAGTCACGCCGGCGCTTTCGATCGCGACGTCGGTGCCCGAACCCATCGCGATGCCGACGTCTGCGGTGGCAAGGGCAGGCGCGTCGTTGACTCCGTCGCCGGCCATCGCAACGATGCGGCCCTCGCTGCGAAGCCTTGCGACGACCTCGCTCTTGTGGTCGGGCAACACCTCGGCCTCGACCTCGTCGATATTGAGTTGCCGAGCGATTGCTTCAGCGGTCGTACGATTGTCGCCAGTGAGCATGACGACTCGGATGCCATCGGCGCGTAATGTGGTCACCGCTTCGAGTGTCGCCTCCTTGATGGGATCGGCGATCGCGATGATTGCGGCGAGTTGGCCGTCGATTGCAGCATAGATGGCGGTCGCCCCGTCGGCGCGGAGTTCGTCGGCCTGGTCAGCCAGTGGACGCGTGTCCACCTCTTGGCTGGCCAGGAAATCCGCGCTGCCCAGAGCAACGACCCTGCCATCAACAGTGCCGCGGACGCCCTTGCCGACCGGCGAGTCGAAGTCGGCCACTTCGGCGATGCGTATGTCGGCTGCGAGTGCGGCCTCAACGACGGCAGCACCCAAGGGGTGCTCCGAAGCGCGTTCAACCGCTGCTGCCATTGCAAGGATCTCGTGATCGTCAAATCCGTTGGTGGTGACGATTCTGGTGACGGCGGGGCGACCCTCGGTCAGGGTGCCGGTCTTGTCGACCACAAGGGTGTCCACCTTTTCCAATCGTTCGAGGGCTTCGGCATCCTTGATCAACACGCCCAGCGATGCGCCGCGTCCGACGCCCACCATGATCGACATCGGTGTCGCCAGCCCCAAAGCGCAGGGGCAAGCAATGATCAGTACGGAGACGGCGACGACCAGCGCGTGTGCGAGGCGCGGTTCGGGGCCCACGAGCGACCATACGACGAAGGCGATCAGGGCAACGGCGATAACCGCCGGCACGAACCAGGCGGCGACTTTGTCGGCGACGCGCTGGATCGGCGCCCGCGAACGTTGCGCCTGCGCCACCATCGCCACGATGCGCGACAGCATGGTGTCTCGGCCGATCTTCTCGGCGCGAACCACGAGACTGCCGGTCTGGTTGATGGTCCCGCCGATGACGTTGTCGCCGGTGGACTTGCTCACCGGCATCGATTCGCCGGTCACCAGTGATTCGTCGAGGGATGATCGGCCGTCCTCGACCTCGCCGTCGACGGGCACCTTTTCACCGGGCCGCACGCGGAGGCGGTCACCGACCTGCAGATCAACGATCGGCACCTCTTCATCGGTGCCATCGGCGCGGATTCTTCGTGCGGTCTTCGGGCTCAGGTCGAGTAACGCCTTGATCGCCCCTGATGTCTGCTCGCGGGCACGGAGTTCGAGCACCTGGCCGAGCAGGACGAGAATGGTAATGACGGCGGCTGCCTCGAAGTAGACGTCAACGGTGCCGTCGGCACTGCGGAATGCGGCGGGGAAGATGCCGGGGACCACGGTGGCAACCACGCTGTAGAGCCAAGCCACGCCGGTGCCCATCGCGACGAGCGTAAACATGTTGAGCTGCATCGTGCGCAGGGAGGCCCAACCGCGTACAAAGAACGGCCACCCGGCCCACAGCACGACCGGAGTCGCGAGAACGAGTTGGGTCCAGATAGAGGTTTTTGGCGAAATGACATCGTGCAACGCCGGAAAGAGATGGCCGCCCATTTCGAGGAGTACGACGGGGATGGCGAAAATCAGACCGATCCAGAAGCGGCGGCTCATGTCGATGAGTTCCTGATTGGGTCCGCTATCGGCGGTCACAATGGTTGGTTCAAGTGCCATTCCGCAGATTGGGCACGATCCGGGGCCGGCCTGCATGACCTCGGGATGCATCGGGCAGGTGTATTCGACCTCTTCGCCCTGTCCGGCCGTCAAAGTGGAGACGGGTCCGCTTGACGACTCTGCGGGGGCACCGACGTAATCACCGGGGGAGTTTTCGAATTTCTGCTTGCAATGCGCAGAGCAAAAATAATAGGTATGGCCCTCATGCGTGGTGCGTTGTTCGCTCGTCGCCGGGTCGACGTCCATGCCGCACACCGGGTCTTTCACGATGCTGGTGGTGGTTGTCGAATCCGGGTTGCTCATAGCTGTCCTTTGCTTGTGTGCATTACCCCCTGGGGGTATCCATGGTCGAGACTACTCTCGAATCGGACAGCCTTCAAATGATGCTGAGAGCAGGTCATACCGTGCTGGCCAACAGGGTCTGCGTCGCCGAACCGACTGGGCCACGGCGGTCTGACAAAACCGTGGACGCGAACGCGCCGGCGCCGATAATGGTCTGCGAATCGAGCAGGATCCATTCGGAGATCGGATCACGATGCATGACGACATTGAGGTCACAATTGATGGTCGGGAAGCGGGTCGGATCGAGGCACATGCTCACGCCGCTGCCCGAATCGGCAACCGTCATGGCGCGTTGCCACGGCGAGGGTTCTTCGCCATGAAGCAACGGCACCCGTTGACGCGCCCAGATCTTGGCTGGTCCCCATTCATCGAATCGGCCCTGCTCGGTGCGCCAGTCGATCATCGACATGTAGCCGTCCATGTTGGCCCACGGCAGGTTGACGTCGTGTGTGGCCGGGATCTCGGCCATGTTGGCGCTCATCGTTTGCGGTGTTGAGGGCACCTCGGTCGGTACACCGAGCAGCCGCCAGGCACGCACGATCAGCACGTCCTTGCCGCCGGCTTGGGCTGTTGCCTCGAGTAGTTCGGTTCGTCTGCTGGTATGGATGCTTCGTACGTGAATGTGGAGCGGTGCGATGGGCACGGGCCGAAGGATGTCCACGCAGACACTCCCCAAACGGTGCCCATCGCGGGGTTCGTGGCGTTCGATCGCCCGCGTCAACAAGGCAGAAGGCGGTCCACCATGCTGGGCCTTCGTGCTCCACGGCCCTGCCGTTCGCGCGGTGCTGGTGAACTCGGTGTCGTCAATCTGTTCATAAAACGATGCCATCGGCCGATCGTCTCACGAGCGGTCGATCGGCACCGCCGGGTCGTGGGCGAAGAAACGCCGTCCGGCCCAGAGCGCCACATAGACCAGGGCGACAAGGACCGGCACCTCGATGAGCGGCCCGACAACGCCGGCGAGGGCCTGTCCTGAGGCGACGCCATACGTGCCGATGGCGACAGCGATGGCAAGTTCGAAGTTGTTGCCGGCGGCCGTGAAGGCAAGGGTGGTGGTTTTTGCGTAGCCCAGGCCGAGCTGGCGACCAAGCGCCATGCCCAAAGCGAAGGTAACCGCGAAGTAGACCAAAAGCGGCAAGGCTATGCGTACTACGTCAAACGGGTTGCTCGTAATCGCCTCGCCCTGCAGGGCAAACAGCACAACAATGGTGAAGAGCAAACCGTAGAGCGCCCAGGGGCCGATCCGGGGCAAGAACTGCTCCTCGTACCAACGGCGGCCCCTGATCTTTTCGCCAATTGTTCGGGTGAGGAAGCCGGCTATCAACGGTATGCCCAGGAACACCAGCACGCTGATGGTGATTGCTGCCAGCGAGAAGTCCGCGCTCGTGGTCGGCAGGCCGAGCCATTCGGGGAGCAGTTGCAGATAAAACCAGCCGAGCCCGGCGAAGGCAATGACTTGGAACAAAGAGTTGATGGCAACGAGCACGGCAGCTGCTTCTCGGTCGCCGCAGGCGAGGTCGTTCCAAATGAGCACCATCGCGATGCATCGGGCAAGCCCAACGATGATCAAACCGGTGCGGAACTCGGGCAAGTCGGGAAGGAAGAGCCACGCAAGCCCGAACATGAGGGCGGGGCATACCAACCAGTTGAGCAGGAGTGATGAGATCAGCAGCCGCCGATCAGCGGTGACTCGGCCGGTCTCGTCGTAGCGCACCTTCGCGAGCACCGGGTACATCATGACGAGCAAACCGATGGCTATCGGCACTGAGACCGACCCAATCGTGACCGCGTCGAGCGCTTCGGTGAGCCCATCGACGGTGCGCCCCAAGACGAGTCCGGTCGCCATCGCCGCGATGATCCATACCGGAAGAAAGCGATCGAGCGTCGACAACCGACTGATGGCGCGAGTGGGCGCGGCGGGTTGGCTCATGACCACCACGATAACAACCCATCGACATCCATCGATCGGATAGCCACTTCATGATTGCTGCTGTCCAAGTGCTTGCTCAAACGGTAGATTCATCCGTCACGGGAGGGAGCCCCATGCCAACAGAACACGCAGGTGCCGACGATGCAGTCGATGAGCGGGGCGAACCCTCGTGCCACGACACCGGGACGGCGGAGGGAGAGCACCGACTTGCGGTGCGTC
>JBBSRT010000051.1:0-9303 GCA_038242765.1 Propionibacteriales bacterium | reverse complement strand
TCCTGTCGCTGAAGGCCGCCGGTGTCGGCCTCAACCTGACCCGCGCCGATCACGTCATCCATTTCGACCGATGGTGGAACCCAGCCGTTGAAGACCAGGCCACCGACCGCGCGCACCGCATCGGCCAGACCAAAGCGGTGCAGGTGCATCGCCTCATCAGTGAGGGCACGATCGAAGAATCGATTGCCGAACTCATCACCTCGAAGCGGGCGTTGGCCGACGCGGTAGTCAACGGCGGCGAAGCAGCACTCACCGAGTTGTCCGACTCCGATCTGGCCGCCCTCGTCAAGTTGCGCCGCAGCCACTGAGGCCGACCGAACGCCTCGCAAACACCCGTCACGTCATACGAATCGGCCGCCGCGGCGACCCCGAAGCACGACGTTGCGGATCGGTGCGTCGGTGTTCCCCGCGCTAAACTCCACAGGACACCAGCAAGTTAAACTCTAGGTGACAACCGCAATCGGCAAATTGAGGCCGCGCGACACAGCGAAAGAGAGAATGGCGGTCCGGTTCCCACGCCGCACAGCCTACAAAAACATGACTGGTGACCAAACGACGCGACAAGCCCTCCCCCGCTCGTCGGCCTCGATCTTTGCTGAGCTTGCAGACAGGCTTTATGAGCACAGTTCCGAGGACGATGTTTACGGCGCCATCTGCCGGTCGGCTCCGGCGCTCGTGACCGGTTGCGACCATGCCAGCATCATGATCAGACGCAACGACAAATTCGTGACCGTGGGATCAAGTGATGAGATCGCGGCGCAGGCCGACGCGTTGGAGCGCGAACTCGCCAACGGGCCGTGCGTCGACGCAATCGAGGAAGAAATGGTGCAGGTCGATTCGGACCTGACCGACGGTTGCCAGTGGCCGGACCTCGCCAAACGTCTCTTGGCCACGACGCCGATACGCGGGATGGCCGGGTTTCGACTGTTGATCGATGGCAAGAAGGTGGGCGCGCTCAACCTGTTTTCTGACACCGCGGGTGCGCTCAACGACAAATCCCGAGATGAGGCTGCGGTGCTGGCGTCTTTCGCCTCTGTCACCCTTGCCGCGCAAGAGGCCAAACATTCAGCCGCGACGATGCTCGACGGGCTGGAAAGCAACCGCGAAATCGGCAAAGCGGTCGGACTGATGATGGCTTTCCACAAGGTCGACGACGTGGAAGCCTATGCCATCTTGAGACGCACATCTCAAAACCTCAACATGAAACTCGCCCGGGTCGCTCAGGAAATCATCGGCCACCACAACGACGGATCCTCATAGAGCACACCGCTCGCGAACCCGACTGTTCACCACAAGTATGGCCCGCCCGGTCTGCCGTGGCCAGCCATACTTGCCAAATCGGATCTGCTCCGCGGTTACGGAGCGACGTCCACCGCGTCGAGAAAATCGTGCAAGTGGTCAAAGACGCGTTGATAGCGCCGTATCGTCGAGGCCGATTTGTCTCGGCTCTCGACCTGGAAAAAATGGTAGAAAAGGTCATTTATGTCGGTTTTGTTCTCATGAATCAAGAGAAGCACTCAGGTCTGACAGCCGTTCTTAAAATCGCCAACTCGACTCAGGCTGTGATGAACGACCGCATTCCAAGGCTGCCCATGCCGGTCCGGCCTCCCGCCTGACGTGACCGAGCGCGTGCACCACGTTGCCGCTGCCGATGAAGATGACCCCACGGCGACGCATAATCGATGCTGATTTGCAGCACCGGCACCTCGGGTTTGGGCGCCAGATGGGTCAGGCCGCTCCAGGCGCCGTGATCCAAGCCCCATTACTTGTCGAGTTGAGGCCATAATCCATCATCTGGTGCGCCAGTTCACCAGCGATGTTTGCGTGGCCGCGAGATTCATACCGGACGTGTCAACCAATGGGCGCTGATGACAACGACGGCTTGCGCGGCCGGCAACCCTTGACCCACTTCTGACCATTTGCGCGTGAAGGTATTGTCCGAGATCGCATTCATCGGGCTGCCATGGCCGACAAAGAGCACCGGCATCAGTGGCAAAGCGACGAGCATCCGGCCGCTCGTGCTTGTCGCTGCGCGGCTAAAGTGGCGACATCAACGAAAGGTCACCATGGCTTCGATCACCTTGACCGCTGCGACATTCAAGGAGGCCATCAGCGCCGACGGCATCACGTTCGTCGACTGGTGGGCTTCTTGGTGCAATCCATGCCAGCAGTTTGCGCCTGTTTATGAGGATGCCAGCGACAAACACACCGATCTCGTTTTCGGCAGCGTCAGCACCGAGGAGGAGCAGGGTCTTGCCGCAGCGGCCGGCATCTCCTCGATCCCGGCGCTGATGGCTTTTCGTGATGGTGTCCTGGTTTATTCGAAAACCGGCGTGTTAAACGAGGCGGACCTCGAGGCGGTCATCGCGTCGGTGCGTGATCTGGACATGGCAGACGTACGCCGCCAGATCGCTCAACACAAGGACTCCCATCGCTGATCTCTATCGCTGATCTCTATGCGTTTGCGTTGCCCTGGCGCCTCAACGCATAGAGATTCAGCAGGGGTGTCAGCGAGTCACCGGCGGGTTGAGCACGGTTGCGCGACCGCGCCGGTAGTGCCGCGTGGGCCTGCCCGGCCCGTCGCTGACGACGTCGCCGGTGGGCACGAGGAAGTCATCAGCTGACAACGCCTTGCGCTGGAAGTTCGACGGATCAATCGAGCCGCGCGGCTTGCCCCATACGATCTCATAGACGCGACGCAAGTCGCCGATCGAAAAGGTGTCGCGACAAAAGGCCGTCGCCAGCGGCGAATCCTCGAGCTTCGAGCGGGCCCGTTCGACCGCATCGACAAGCATCTGATGATGGTCAAACGGCAGGTCGGTGGCGAGCAGTTCATCGACTGGCATCCACAGTGCCTCGGTGGCGTCAGTGCCGGCCAAGCCGTCAGGCATGTCGGCCAGCACGGCAAGATGCAGCACGCTGACGGTGCGATGACGCGGATCGCGATCAGGAGCCCCGTAGGTCAGGACCTGTTCCAGGTGGTCAACGTTGAGACTGGTCTCTTCGCCGAGTTCTCGCCGGGCAGCGACCTCGATATCCTCATCGATCTGCACGAACCCACCGGGCAACGCAAGTCCGCCCCTACCCGGGCCGCCACCACGCCGGACGGCCATGACCTGCAACCGTTCGTCACCGATCGTGAGCACAACGATGTCGACGGTGACATAGAACGGTGGATACTCCGACGCGTACGGGGCTTTGGTCACAGCGACAGCCTAACGTGGGTTACCAGCCGGCCGGCTTGATCACATTGGGCGGTGTTAATGCAAAAAGCGCGGCCACGGCGCCCTCCTCATAACCTGCATGTCCGCAGCCGAGCCGCGTCACGTAGAAGTCGAGCTCGGGTCGCGCTGACGCAAACTGTATGAACGAGGCAACCGCTGACTGCAGGGCGAGAAAGCCCGACATCGTCGGGATCGCGTAGCTGTGCCCGCGCAGTCCAGCACCAACGCCGCGCTCCGCACCAAAGCGCTCGTGCGCGAGGCGTGCTGCCCCGCCGCTGTGGTTGGCAGACTTGCCGCTACCGAAGACAAAGATGCCGTTTTCGGGCAGCGACGTGATCATCGCCGGTGTGGTCCTGCCGGTCGTGTCATCGGTTGAGTCCGCATAAACCGCCTCAAGCAGCGGGCCGCAATCTCGGGAGTAGTTGGCAACTGCCTCAATGGTTTGGTCGAGGACCGCGGCGTTGACCGCGGCGGGTAGTAATCGTTGGCTGGCAATGACCTCACCGGTGTCGGTGCGGACCAGTTTTGCCCAGTTCATGACGGCATTGAGGTGGTTGATTTCGGCCAGAGCCTGCTCACTTACCGCGGTGGCGATGCAGCCGAAAACATGGACGTGGGGCACCGGATCGGTCGAGACTCTGACATAGACGTCGGTGCCGCGTACGTCAATCGGCCAATCACCGTCGGCATCGACTACCAATTCGTCTGTGCCGCACGCCTGGAACATACAGCGTTCGACATGGGCGCGGAACTCGTCGATTCTTTCGTCATCCATGATCACCATCTCCTGTCTGCAGTCAAACATGTCGACTCCATCGGACATTTTGGTGTAACCGACTATGGGATGGCCGGTGGTGCGATGCGGCGGCGAATTTCGGCCCGCAGGATTGAACAGTCGATCATCGAGTGACTCAGCGGCCAGGTTCTGCTCGTCGATCATGCAGAAAGTAGGCGCCGGCCGAGCCGGCGACGGTGCCGAAAACGGCCACCGAAAAGGCCGCCAGCAGCACTTCGCTAACCCGCGCAAACCCGTCGCTCTTGCCGAGCGGTTCGCCGGAGATCGCGGCGAGCGCGGTCGCATGCAAAGCATCGGCAAAGTTGGCGAAGTCGCTGAAGGCATACAGGAGCTGACTCATGCTCAGGACGGTGATGAGCCAGATCGAAGCAAGCCACCCGAGCCTGCTTCCTAGAACACGACCGGCCGAACGAGTGCCCCGTACTGCTCCCGACAGGACGCGACCGGTGCGCAACACACGTACCGCGCGCACCAGCCGGAAGATACGCAGGAACGGCAGTACGAGGAAAATCAGCTGCCACCAGTTGCGGCGCATGAATCTGGCGCTATTGGGCGCCACGACAAGCCGAGCAACAAATTCGGCAACGAAAATCGCCCACAACAACCACCCCGCGGCGCTGAGCACCCAGGCCATCACGGAGTCAGGTCTGGTGAGTTGCTCGGCGATGATGAGGAGCACGAAGACGATGCCGAGCGCACTCATCGCGGGGGTGAGCCGATCGAGGAGTTCGTCGGCCCAGCGTTCGCGGTGTTCGGCGGAGCTTTTCAACGCAGATGTCATCACTGTGTTGTACCCAGCGTTATTCGCACCGCGCATTGGGTACCCCTCCAAGCATGGCTAAGAAAACAAAGACTACAGACAACGCGAGCAAACCCGGCACCTACACCGTGCCCGGCCTGACGATCACCGACGGGCACAAGGTCGCCGAGATCCTGCAGGACCGGCTCAACGCCCTCAACGACCTGGCGCTCACCCTCAAACATGTCCACTGGAACGTCGTGGGACCGCATTTCATCGGCGTCCACGAAATGATCGACCCGCACGTGGTCGAAGTACGCGCCATGATCGACGCAACGGCCGAACGCATCGCCACCCTGGGCGACTCCCCCACCGGGACACCAGGCGCCGTGGTGAGCAACCGCTCGTGGGATGACTACACGCTGGGACGAGCCTCCACCGATGCACATCTGGGTGCACTCAACACCGTGTATGAAGGTTTGATCAGCTCACACCGTGATGCCCAGGAAGCCACCTCTGACCTCGATCCGGTCACCGAAGACATGCTGATCGGTCATCTGCATCAACTCGAACTCTTCCATTGGTTCGTACGGGCACATCTGGAAAACTCGAGCGGGGTGTTATCGACCGAGGATGCGACCACCGAAAAGGGTGCTGCCCGCAAGGCCAGTCGCGCCGCAAAGAAGTAGCCTTTGCCTACAGCGGGTCGAGGATGCGCTGTAGGAACTGCCGGGTGCGCTCATGCTTGGGCGCGGCGATAACGTCGGCCGGCGGCCCGCTTTCAACGATCACGCCGTCATCGATGAACAGCACCTGGTTTGCGACCTGCTGTGCGAAGCGAATTTCATGGGTGACGACCACGAGAGTCCAACCGGCAACGGCGAGGTCCTTCATCACGGCAAGGACTTCGCCGACGAGCTCAGGATCCAGCGATGATGTGGGTTCGTCGAAGAGGACAAACCTGGGCCTCAGTGCGAGCGCCCGCGCGATGCCGACACGCTGCTGCTGACCACCAGAGAGTTGCGAGGGATATTGGTCGGCTTTTTCGGCCAGACCAACAGTGTCGAGCAGTTTGAGACCATCGGCGATTGCTTCGTCCCTGGGCCGCTTCTGCACCACAACCGGCCCTTCGATCACATTTTGGATGACCGTCTTGTGTGGGAACAGGTTGTGCGACTGGAACACCATGCCGCTTTGGGCCCGCAACTCTTTGAGTTGAGCCGGTTTGGGTTTTGTGCTGAAGTCGATCACCGCGTCGGCGATGCGGATGATTCCTGCTTCGGGGATCTCCAGTGCATTGAGCGAACGCAACACCGTGGTCTTGCCTGATCCCGATGGCCCGATCAGTGTGGTCACCGACCCTTCGGGGATGGTGAAGTCAACTCCCTTAAGTACATGGTTGTCGCCAAACGACTTGTGCAGCCCCTGCACGGAGACGAGTTCATTCATTTGGCCACATACCTGTCGAATCGGTGTTCAAGCCTGCCCTGTGCCACCGACAGACCAAAACAGACGATCCAGTAGTAGGCCGCCGCGAGCGCATACAACGAAAAATATTGGTAGGTCGGCGCTGCCGTGGTCTGCGCAACGCGGAACATCTCGGTGACCAAAATCGTCGAGGCCAGCGAGGTGTCCTTGAGCAGCGAGATCAGCGTGTTGGACAGTGGCGGTATGGCGATGCGCGTGGCCTGGGGCAACACGATGCGACGCAGCGTTGTCGCATAACCCATACCGATGGTCGTGCCGGCTTCCCACTGACCTTTGGGCACCGACAGGATCGAAGCGCGGATCACCTCGGCGGCATAACCGGCGACATTGATACTGAAGGCGATGGTCGCGGCGGTGAAGGCCGGCACCTGGATGCCGAACTCGGGAAGACCGAAGAAGATGAGCCCGAGCTGCACCAGCAGCGGCGTACCGCGCACCGCCGAAATGAAAACACGAGCCGGCACGAAGAACCACGGTTTGGCCGACATGCGTGCCAGCGCCACAAACAACGCAAGCACGAGTCCGAGGATGAACGACAACGCGGTCAGCGGGATCGTCACCTTGACCAACGCCAACAACATCGGCCATGCCGCATCCTGAATCAGTTTCCAGGATGCGTCGCTCATACTGCGTTACCCTACTTCGAGACGTCTTGCTGGAAGTACTTCTCGGCGATCTTGGCCAGCGTGCCGTCCGCGCGCAACTCATCGAGCGCCTTATTGAACGCCTTGGCCATCTCGCTGTCGCCCTTGCGAAAAGCGAAAACCTGCTCGGCCTTGTCGCCGGTCTTGCCGACAATCTTGACCGACTTGTCGCCGGTCGTGTTGAGGTAGTCGAGCACGGCAAGGTTGTCGTTGACGATCACATCGACGCGGCCCTGTTTGACCAACAAGATCGCCTGAGTGAACCCTTCGACCGGCTCGAGCTCGGCGCCGGCATCCTTGGCAACCTGGGCCCAGTTGCTGGCCGCCGATTGGGCCGACTTCAGACCCTTTATGTCTTGGAGACTTTTAACCTTGGTGTTGTCGGCCTTGGTGACGATGACGCCCTCGGAGACGGTATAGGGCTCCGAGAGGGCATACAACTTTTCGCGTTCGGGGTTGCGGGTGACCTGATTGGCCACGACATCGAAGCGTTTGGCGGCGAGGCCGGCAAAGATCGAGTCGAACGGGGCCTCGACAAATGTGGGCTTCACACCCATCTTCTTGGCCACAGCCTCGGCAACCTCGACGTCATAGCCGACAAGTTTGTTGCCCTGCTTGCTGTCGTGGAACGTGAACGGCGCGTAGGTGCCTTCGGTGCCGATCTTGATCACGCCGTCGGCTTTCACCTTATCGAGGGTGCTCTGGTCACCACCGCCGCCGCAAGCAGCCAACAGGCTCGTCAAAGTCAGTAGAGCCGCAGCAAAGCCAAGGGTGCGCTTCATCAAATTCCTCTCAGGTGGGATCGGGCGATTGCGCCAATCCGAAGACGTTCACTTTAGGCCAACGCTGACCGGTCGAGATTTATGTCCACCGGGCAATAATGCGCGGCCATAGGGTTTGGGTGGCGCTATGGTGCAGCGTTTTTGCCGGAGCGGATTCCTGAAGGTTGCCGTTGCGGACAACGGCCCAGTCGTGTCCGACCCTGCTGACAGACTGCCCGTATGGATCTCCACTCTTCGACTATCGATACCCGCGCCGAAGCTCTCGACATTTTGCGCACCCTCACTGCCAACCCACAGGCTGACTTCCACGAGGGTCAGTATGAGGCGATCCGCGCGCTCGTCGACGAGAGGCGCCGCGCCCTGGTCGTGCAGCGCACCGGTTGGGGCAAGTCCGCGGTCTACTTCATCGCGACGCTGCTGCTACGTCGCCGCGGCCACGGTCCGGCGCTGCTGGTCTCTCCGCTGCTGGCGCTCATGCGCGATCAGGTCGCCGCCGCAGCTCGGGCTGGCGTGCGGGCGGTGGCGATCAACTCTGCCAACCAGGAGGAGTGGGACGACGCACGAGCGCTGCTCGCCGCCGACGAGGTCGACATCCTTCTGGTCTCCCCCGAACGCCTCAATAATCCGCGTTTTCGCGACGAACAGCTTCCCGACCTCGTACGCCGCATCGGCATGCTTGTTGTCGACGAGGCGCACTGCATCTCCGACTGGGGTCACGACTTCCGGCCCGACTACCGCCGACTGGCCGACCTGCTGCGCACGCTGCCCGAAAACCTGCCGGTGCTGGCGACGACGGCGACGGCCAACGCCCGTGTCGTCACCGATGTGGCCGAGCAGCTCGGGTCCGGCGACTCCGACGCGCAGGTCACGACGATCCGCGGATCGCTCGCCCGCAACTCATTGCGTCTGGGGGTCGTGCGGTTGTCGAATGCGCGTGAGCGACTTGGTTGGCTGCTGACCAATATCGACAACCTGCCCGGCAGCGGCATCATTTACACCCTCACCGTCTCCGCCGCCGACGACACCGCTCGGCTCCTACGTGACGCCGGCCACAACGTACGCTCCTACACCGGCCGCACCGACAACGATGAACGCGCCGAGTCCGAACGCATGCTCAAAGACAACGAGCTCAAGGCGCTGGTTGCCACCAGCGCACTCGGTATGGGCTTTGACAAGCCCGACCTGGGTTTCGTCGTCCACCTGGGTGCGCCTTCGTCACCGGTTGCCTACTACCAGCAGGTCGGTCGTGCGGGTCGCGCCACCGAGAGCGCTGACGTGCTTTTGCTCCCCGGCGCCGAAGATCGCGACATCTGGCGATACTTCGCCACCGCATCGATGCCCGACGAGCAACGAGCGGCCGCCGTGCTGGGCGCGCTCGGCTCCGAGCCATTGTCGACACCGGCGCTTGAGGCTCGTGTCAACCTGCGCCGTACGCCACTCGAACTCTTACTTAAAGTCCTTGACGTCGACGGTGCCGTCAAACGGGTCCAAGGCGGTTGGGTTGCCACCGGCCAAGCGTGGACCTATGACCGCGAGCGCTATGAGCGCATCGCCGCCGCACGCACCGCCGAGCAGCAGTCGATGATCGACTATCAAAACACCGACCAATGCCGAATGCAGTGGCTGCGAC
>JBBSRT010000050.1:0-9325 GCA_038242765.1 Propionibacteriales bacterium | reverse complement strand
GGATCTACGCGCTGACCTCGAGAAAGCCGCTGGCAATTCGAAAAAGGAGGCCGAGATCTCCGAGTCGATAGCCGCGCGCGAAGCTTGGCTCGAGCAAGCACAAAAGGCCGCCTCCGACTTCTCCTAACATTCGCCGAGGAGGCTCGACACGCCCACCCAGGAGGCTCGACACGCCCACCCAGGAGGCTCGACACGCCCACCCAGGAGGCTCGACACGCCCTCCCACGAGGCTGCCGCCACTGCCCTGTGGATAACTTAGGGCCGAAATCGCGTGGCCCGTGTCCAATTGAGCCATGCTCATCAACGACGGTCAGCCATTCCGCACACGCGACTGCAACGATTTTGGACTCACTCCGACGATGCTGCGCCAAGCCGTCCGCGATCACCCTCTCCGTCAACTTTTTCGCGGTGTCTGGGTGGATGCCCGCGTGCCCGACACGCTCCAACTGCGCATAAGCGCGGTCAAGGTTGTCGCTCCCCCATACGCCGTCGTGTCCGACAGCACCGCGGCGTGGATTTACGGAGTTCACGCGACACCCCCAAATGAGCGGCACATCATCACTCCAAAACTCGTTGTGCCGCATGCGCTTGGCCGAATGTGCGCGGACGCAAGCATTTGTCGGCAGGCCAAATTGCCGCCGGCGGACATTGTCGAGATCGACGGACTACAGGTCACCAGCCCCTTACGCACGACCGCTGATTTTCTTCGCCGGCTCTGGCGCCCATATGCGCTTGGCGCAGCCGATGCGATGGCTCACGCAGGCCAGATCAACGGTGCGGAGCTCGAAGAATATCTGCGGCAACTCCGCGGCTATCGAGGCATTCGCCAGGCGCGAAACTTGGCGCCACTCATCGAGCCGCTGGCACAATCGCAGGGCGAATCCTGGCAGCGGCTCCGCATCATCGATGCGGGCTTCCCTCCCCCGACGTGCCAACACGAAGTCTTCGATGAGCAAGGTAACGCTCGCTACTTCGACCACGCCTACCCCGAACTCTTGATCGCCGCCGAGTACGACGGGCGCGAATTTCATACGGCGGCCTCAGATAGAGACCATGACCGGCTTCGGCGGAACTACTTCGAACGACGTTACGGTTGGCGGTTCGTCATCGCGGGCAAAGAACAGACATTCGGCGCCGATACTTCCTTCGAGATCGAACTTGGACGGCTGTATGGCCGCAAGCCGTGGTTGCCGCGGTCATGGTGAACGTCGAGCCTCCTCGACGGGCGGGTCGAGCCTCCTCGACGGAGGGGGTTAGTTGGTGAGGCGGTAGACGTCGAAGACGCCTTCGATGTTGCGCACCGCACCCAACACGTGTCCCAAATGCTTGGGATCGCCCATTTCGAACGTGAACTTCGATTTGGTGACGCGATCGCGACCGGTCGACAGCGATGCGGACAAAATGTTGACGTGCTGATCGGAGATGACGCGAGTGATGTCGCTGAGCAGCCGGGGGCGATCCAACGCCTCGACCTGGATGGCTACCAGGAACATGCTCTTGGCGGTCGGAGCCCACTGCACCGAAACAATGCGTTCGGGTTGGGCTAACAACTCTTTGAGGTTGGAGCAATCCTCTCGGTGCACTGACACACCGGTGGTTCGGGTGACGAAACCGACAATGTTGTCGCCGGGCACCGGAGTGCAACACCGTGCGAGTTTGACGAGCACATCGCCGCTCATGCCTTCGACGACGACACCGGCATCCCCGTGGGTGACGCGCGGCAGTTTTTCGCCGGTGGTCGGCATAGGTGCTGCCTCGGCGAGATCCTCGGCCGCTCCTTCACGTCCACCAAATTGCGCCATGACGCGTTCGACGACCTTTTGCGCGCCGACGTTTCCTTCACCGACGGCCGCGTAGAGAGCCGAAATGTCGGTGAGGCGCAACTCTTTGACGACTGTCTCGATGGACTCCTGTTTAAAGAGCCGATGCAGCGGCAGGTTTTCTTTGCGCATCTGCCGCACGATGAGGTCTTTGCCGCGTTCGATGGCCTCTTCGCGCCGCTCTTTAGTGAACCATTGCCGGATCTTGTTGCGTGCGCGCGGGCTCTTGACGAATTCGAGCCAGTCGCGGCTCGGGCCGGCTCCCGGCGCTTTAGACGTGTAGATTTCGACGACATCGCCGGTGTTGAGCACCGATTCAAGTGATACGAGCCGGCCGTTGACGCGCGCTCCGATGCACGAGTGACCGACTTCGGTGTGGACGCCGTAGGCAAAGTCGACTGGGGTCGCCGCCGACGGGAGCTGTATGAGGTCACCGCGCGGCGTATAGGCATAGACGGTCGACGAATGCATCTCATAGCGCAACGAGTCGAGGAAGTCGCCGGGGTCTTCGGTTTCGGACTGCCAGTCCAGCAGTTCGCGTAGCCACACCATGTCGGTCGCGTCGCCCTTTTTGGCGATGCCGGCCCCGGAGACGGCTGCCAGCGACTCCGTCTTGTATTTCCAGTGCGCAGCGACGCCGTATTCGGCACGTCGATGCATCGCATAGGTACGGATCTGCAACTCCACGGACTTGCCGCCGGGCCCGATGACGGTGGTGTGCAGCGATTGGTACATGTTGAACGTGGGGACCGATATGTAGTCCTTGAAGCGCCCGGGGATGGGGTTCCAGCGCGCATGCAGGACGCCGAGTACGGCATAACAGTCCGAGAGCGAGTCGACGAGGATTCGTACGCCGACGAGGTCGTTGATGTCGGCGAATTCGCGGCCGCGCAACAGCATCTTCTGATAGATCGAATAATAGTGTTTGGGCCGGCCTGAGACTTTGGCCTTGATCTTGGTGTTGTGCAGGTCCTTCTCGACATCGTCGACGACGCGTTGCAAGAACTCTTCGCGCGACGGCGCCCGATCGGCCACGAGACGCACGATCTCGTCGTATACCTTCGGATGAAGGGTCGCAAACGACAGGTCTTCTAGCTCCCATTTGATGGTGTTCATGCCGAGCCGGTGGGCAAGCGGGGCATAGATCTCAATCGTTTCGCGGGCGATGCGTTCTTGTTTGTCCTGACGCAGGTAACGCAGTGTGCGCATGTTGTGCAGCCGGTCGGCCAACTTGATAACGAGCACGCGGATGTCGCGGCTCATCGCAACAACCATCTTGCGGATTGTCTCGGATTGAGCCGAGTCACCGTACTTGACCTTGTCGAGTTTGGTGACACCGTCGACAAGGCGGACGACCTCTTCACCGAAGTCGTTTTCAAGCTCGGCAAGTGTGTATGAGGTGTCTTCGACCGTGTCATGCAGCAGCGCCGCGCACAGGGTCGGAGTCGTCATACCGAGTTCGGCAAGGATCGTGGCCACGGCAAGCGGATGGGTGATGTAGGGATCCCCGCTCTTACGCAGTTGCCCTTCATGTTTGCGTTCGGCGATATCGTATGCCCGTTGCAGCGCACCGGTGTCGGCTTTGGGGTGCGAGGCGCGAAAAATACCCACCAGTGGGTCGAGCACCGGATTGGCTGACGGCCTGCCACCCATGCGGGCCAAGCGTGAGCGGACGCGGGCCGCAGCTGGCGCCGACTCCGTTGACGGAGCCGTCGCAGGGTCCGCCGATTCTGGCGGCGACTCTACTTGTTCAGCCACTGCATCCTCCTACCGCGGGCCTCGTACGGAACTGACCGGCTCGTTTCGTCCCATGGTACTTCGAACCACCGGTGTCGTGCCTCAGCCCATACCGCCGATGAGCGAGGCGCCGGCAGCCAACACCAACATGGCACAGGCCACGATTGCGACAACTTGTACGGTGCGTTTGCTCATGTGTGCTCCTCGTTCAGGGATAGACCAAGGATATCCAGCGATACCAATGGGCCTGCCGATCAGTATGAATGCAGTGAGATCACGACGTTGTCGCCGAGTTTTGAGCGGCCATCAAGCGCTGGCAGGTCGAGGAGCACGAGGTCAGCGACGACGGTGGCGCCGGCTTCAGCGATGAGTTGGTCAACCGCGGCCATTGTACCGCCAGTGGCCAACACGTCGTCAACGACGAGAACCCGTTCCCCGGGACTGATGGCATCAGCATGCATTTCGACCGTTGCCGCGCCGTATTCAAGTGCGTACGAGACGGTGTGGCAATCAGCGGGCAGCTTGCCCTCTTTTCGGACGGGCACGAACCCGGCGCCTAGGGCAATGGCAATCGAGGGCGCGAAGATGAAGCCGCGAGCTTCGATGCCGATGACCTTGTCGATCGGTCCGAGTGCCTGTGCCTCTTCAATCATCTTTTCAATAACGAATCGCAACGCCTGGCCGTCTTGCAGAAGAGGCGTGATGTCGCGGAAGGTGACTCCGGGCTCCGGCCAGTTGGCAATCGCGCGGACATGCTTTTCGAGCACCGCGCTGATCGACTCGGTCATTCGGAATCGCGGTGCGTTTCGGCCTCATTGGCTGCGGTTTCGGGTGTGATGATCCGACCGATGGCCTGACGGTGCACCCAGATATTGGTGCCTGGTGCGATCGACACCTCCGCGCGATCGTCGCGCAACGAGATCACGGTGGCGAAGATGCCGCTACCAAGCATCACTTCGGTGCCGACGGCAAGAGCTTGCTGCGTCTGCGTGGCGGCCTTTTGGCGTTTGCGCATCGGGCGCAGAATCAGGAACCAGAAGACGAGAACCAAAAGGACCAATGGCAAAAAGGTTTGGAGGTCTTGCATGAGGCGTTGTGCTCCGTACGTTGTGGGGGCGTCAGCGTTCCAGCCTACCGGCGGCGGGCTCCGAATCGAGCGGCGGGAGTTGCCAAGCGGGCGTTCGGCAGTTTAGGTGGAGTATGACTGATTGCGCGTTCATTCCGCCCTATCTTTTGCAACGCCTGACCAGTGCCGCCAATGAACCGCACGCGGCGCGATGTGGCGAGCACACCCTTGCGATCGACGAGCACTTGCGTGATCGGCGCCTTGTCCGCCCGCCGCTCGTCGCACCCGAGCCACACAATATCGGTCCCGCTGGTGATGACGCCTGGACGATCTACAGCGCCGGTAATACCGACAGTCTGCCCGGATCGCCGGTGCGCAGCATTGATGAACCGCAATCTGGTGACGAGGCCGTCGACGAAGCCTATGCGGGCACCGCGGCCACGTTGGACCTGTTTTCGAGCGTCTTTTCGCGCGACTCGTATGACGGTCGCGGCGCTCCTGTCACCGTGACGGTCCATTATGAGCGTGATTATGCCAACGCGTTTTGGGACGGTCACCAACTCGTGTTTGGAGATGGTGACGGCAAGGTGTTCGACCGTTTTACCAAGCCGATCGATGTATTGGCACACGAATTCACCCACGGGGTAGTGCAATACACCGCCGGGTTCCCCTATGCGGGGCAGTCGGGGGCGCTCAACGAGTCCCTCAGTGATGTTTTCGCCTCGATGGTCAAACAACGTGTGCTCGGGCAGTCGGCGGCCGAAGCCGATTGGCTGATCGGGGCGGGCATCTTCTTGCCGTCGGTACAGGGGTCAGCACTTCGTTCGATGAGCGCGCCCGGGACGGCCTATGACGATCCGGTGCTCGGCAAGGATCCGCAGGTCGCGTCGATGGTCGACTATGTGGAAACGGCAGAGGACAACGGTGGCGTGCACATCAACTCGGGCATCCCCAATCACGCGTTCCAGCTGGCGGCGGCCGCACTGGGCGGCAACTCGTGGGAGCAGGCCGGTCCGATTTGGTATGCGGCCCTCGTCAGCGGCATCGGCGCGAACACCGATTTTGCCGCGTTCGCTGCCGCGACGATCGATGCGGCACGGGCAGTGGGCACCGAGACCGAAAACACTGTACGGCAGGCTTGGGAGACGGTCGGGATCACCGACGTCTCGCAGTCGGACCGGACGCAAACCGGCGGCGGCGCCTCCACACGTGAGGGTATGGTGCGGGTGCGCCGGTCGGGCGGGTTTGCCGGGCTTACGGAGACGGGTGAGCTGGATCTGGCTTCAGATCCGCGGGCACCCAGGGTGATTGCATTGTTGGCGAGGATCGACATCACGCACTTGCGCAGCGCGGCTCCGCAACCGGATCGTTTTGTCTATGACTTCGAGTGGCCCGACGCCGAAGTCACGGTACCCGAACAGGAGCTCACCACCGAGCTCTCGCTGCTGGCCCGGGTTGTCCTTTATTCGTCGGATTGATCCGCGGCCAGCGGTAGTTGGCCGTGGACATAACCGGTGGGCACCGACAGGCCGAGGTGCTGCCACGCGGCCGGTGTCGCGATGCGCCCGCGCGAGGTGCGGGCCAAGAAGCCGAGCCGCACGAGGAAGGGTTCGGCGATCTCTTCAACGGTCTCGCGTTCTTCGCCGACGGCCACGGCCAAGGTCGCGACACCAACGGGTCCGCCACCAAAGTTTTTGCACAGGGCGATCAACACTGCGCGGTCGAGCCGGTCGAGGCCGAGGACGTCGACCTCATATAGGTCGAGGGCTTGGTGAGCCACCGATTCGTCAATGACTCCCCCGGCACGTACCTCGGCGAAGTCGCGCACCCTACGCAGCAACCGGTTGGCAATGCGAGGCGTGCCGCGCGAACGGGAGGCGATCTCGTAGCCGCCGGCCTCGTTGATGTCGAGGCTCAGCAAACCCGAAGACCTTTTGACGATGCGATGCAACTCGGCCGGATCGTAATATTCGAGCTGCGCGGTGAATCCGAAACGATCGCGCAGCGGGCCCGGTAGCAAACCTGCCCGTGTGGTGGCGCCGACGACCGTGAACGCCGGGATCTCCAGGGGGATCGCGGTCGCTCCCGGTCCTTTGCCGACGATGACGTCGACACGGAAGTCTTCCATCGCCATGTAGAGGAGCTCTTCGGCTGGACGCGACATCCGATGGATTTCGTCGATGAAGAGCACATCGCCCTCGTTGATGCCCGACAGGATCGCGGCGAGGTCACCGGCATGCTGGATGGCGGGGCCGCTGGTCACGCGAAGCGGCGCCGACATCTGATTGGCGACGATCATCGCCAACGTGGTCTTGCCCAATCCTGGTGGACCCGACAGCAAGACGTGGTCAGGGGTGCGTCCTCGCGCTGCAGCGGCATCAAGCATCAGGGCGAGTTGTTCGCGCACTCGTTCCTGGCCGATGAGTTCGTCGAGGCTGCGTGGGCGCAATGCTGCCTCGTAGGCGCGTTCTTCGCCACCGGCCTCGGCCGTAACGAGCGACTCGCCGGCCACAATTTCTTCGAATTCGTCCATTGCCATGACCACCAACCCTATGCCTTGGACAACGTGCGCAGCGCTTGACGCAGCAACGAAGAGATGTCGGGTGTGGCGTCGCGGTCAAGATCGGCAGCTACTCTCTCGACAGCACCGTCAGCATCTCGCGCCGACCAGCCGAGGCCGAGCAATGCTTCGTGGACCTGCGCGCGCCATGGTTCGCCACCTGGGTCGGAGGTCGCGGCGTGCACCGGCCCAATGCGGTCCTTGAGTTCGAGGACGATGCGCTGCGCTCCTTTTTTGCCGATACCCGGCACCGCAGTCAATGCGGCGAGGTCTTCGCCGGCAATGGCCCGGCGGAGACGATCCGGTGAGAGCACGGCCATCATCGCTTGGGCGACCTTCGGTCCGACTCCGCTTGCGGTTTGGGCCAATTCGAACATGTCGCGCTCTTCTGCGTCGGCAAAACCGTAGATGGTGAGCGAATCTTCGCGCACTACCATCGAGGTGGCTATTTGCGCTTCGCGTCCGATGCGCAAGCTGGCAAGGGTTGCCGGCGTGCATTGGACCTGCATGCCGACTCCACCGACGTCGATGACGGCCGATGTCAACGTCATCGCCGCGACGTTGCCCCGTACAAAAGCGATCATCTAGCCGACCCCGCCTTGGCGATGGCGGCTTCAAGGCGCGCGTTGGCACCTCCGCGCCAGATATGGCATACGGCGAGTGCCAAGGCGTCTGCGGCGTCGGCAGGTTTGGGCGCTTCGGTGAGCCGCAACAGCCGAGTGATCATCTGCGTGACCTGCGCCTTGTCTGCGCGACCGCTGCCGGTCACTGCGGCTTTGACCTCGGAGGGCGTATGAAGCGCGACGGGCAGACCATGCCTTGCTGCCACAAGCATCGCGACGGCGCTGGCTTGCGCGGTGCCCATGACGGTGCGCACGTTGTGTTGGCTGAACATGCGTTCGACGGCTACCGCATCGGGACGGTAGGTTACGACGCATTCGTCGATCGCCACTTCGAGCGCCAGCAACCGGCGCGACAGGTCAAGATCGGGGGGCGTGCGAGCCACGCTGACCGACACCATGGTGAGGGGGCGCCCGATCGAGCCGTCGACGACACCGATGCCGCAGCGTGTCAGACCCGGGTCGATGCCTAGAACCCGCATCACAGACCCCACTTCAACGAACACATGTTCGACACATTAGTCGACGCATGCGACATACGGCGCGGCAACACGCGCAGCACGCTTGCGTCATACAAAACGAAGGCGGTCCCGGCACCTGCCGGACCCGCCTTCGCAATCAGTCGTGGACTACTTCATCATCGAATCGACGAAGTCCTGATTGTCCTTGACCCAGGCGTCAACGCCGGCGTCAAGATCATCCTTGTTGTCCTGGAGGACGACTTTTTCCAGGTCGGCCAGCGTGGCGTCATCCATCTTGAATGCCTTGACCGCATCGGTGACCTCGGTATTGTTCTTAGCGAAGTCCTCGCTGGCGATCGAGTGGATCTCTTCGGCTTCGCCCATCGCACCCTTAGGGTCCTTGAGGTCCTTGATCGGGAACGCGCTGTAGGCCCAGTGCGGGTGCCACAACGTGACGACGATCGGTTCCTTGTCCTCAATGGACTTCTTCAAACCGGCCAACATCGCCGGGGTCGAAGAGGTCTTGAGGTCGAAGTTCTTGAGGCCGTATGCGGGGATCGCCTTCTCCTTGGTGATTCGCGTTAGGCCGGCGCCCGGGTCGATGCCGGTGATGGTGCCGTCGAGTTCCTTCTCCATCCCCTTCAAGTCACCGATGGTTTCGACGTCCATGTATTCGGGGACCGCGATGTTGAGCGTCGCTTCGTCATACCAGGTGCCGAGGTCAACGACCTTGTCCTTGTATTGCTTCCAGTAGTCCTCGTGGGTCACCGGCAGCCAGGTGTCGAAGAACAGGTCGAGATCGCCTTTGGCGACACCGATGAATACCGGCGCGACATCGAGCTCCTTGAGTTCGACGTCATAGCCCTTTTCTTCAAGGACATGTTTCCACAGGTGGCTGACAGCGATGTCTTCATCCCATCCGGCAGCCATACCGATGGTCACCGACTTGTCGGCTTCGCCGCCCTTGTCGGCGGTATCTGACCCGCAGGCGGCCAAAGCGCTCATCGACAGCAGCGCGGCGGAGGCAAGCGCGGTGATCCGCAGCTTGGACTTCATCATTT
>JBBSRT010000049.1:0-9748 GCA_038242765.1 Propionibacteriales bacterium | reverse complement strand
TCGTCCTCACCGTGGTCATTGCCTACGAGATTGTCCGACGCTACGGCGTACGTCTCGAACAACGCAGCGTGGCCAACGCACTCGACGATGAAGCCCCCAAGCAGGAGGTGAGGGTATGAGCATCGCAACCGCACCGACCGATGAGTCGCTTCGCGCCCCGCGGGCCAAGCGCCGCAAGGTCTCCGTCGGCGTGCTCCTGATCGGTTTTGCCGGATTCCTCATCCTGATGGCGATCCTGCGTCTGATCACGGGAGCAGACGACCTCAACTCCTCAGGAACAATTCGCGCAACGCTGATCGCGGCCATCCCGATCGGCCTCGCCGGTCTCGGCGGCCTGTGGTCCGAACGCGCCGGCATCGTCAACATCGGTCTTGAAGGCATGATGATCCTCGGCACTTTCGGGGCCGGGTATTTCGGCTACTTCTATGGTCCGTGGCAAGGGGTGGCCGGTGCGATCGTTTTGGGCGCGGTCGGCGGATTGCTCCATGCCGTGGCCACCGTCACGTTTGGCGTCGACCACATTGTCTCCGGTGTGGCTATCAACATCATCGCTGCCGGCGCGGTTCAATATCTAGCCGTGTTGGCTTTCACCGGCGTACCCGGCGGAGGGCAGACGCAATCGCCGCGCGTCGCTGACTTGCCCGAGATCACGGTGGGGATGGTCTCGGATCCATTGGGCAGTCTCGAGCGTAAGAACTGGTTCCTGGCCTCTGATCTGGCCGCCTTCTTGCGCGCGTTCGTGACCAACCTCTCGGTGCTGACCCTTATTTCGCTGGCGTTGTTCTTTCTCACCTACTGGGTATTGTGGCGCACCTCGTTCGGTTTGCGCTTGCGTTCGTGTGGGGAGAGTCCGGCGGCGGCTGAATCGCTGGGCATCAACGTCATCCGCTACAAATTTCTTGCCGTGGTGATTTCGGGAGCGTTTGCCGGACTGGGCGGTGGGTTCCTTGCACTTGTGGCGTCGAGTTCATTCCGTGATGGACAAACCGGTGGGCGTGGCTACATCGGTCTGGCAGCCATGATCTTCGGCAATTGGCGACCCACCGGCCTCCTCATGGGTTCTGGTCTGTTCGGCTACACCGATACGTTGCGGCTGCGTGGCGGCGGCCAGTCAATCCATGCGCTTTTGTTGCTGGTCGCCATCTTGCTGCTATTGGTTGCCTGCTGGCAGTTCCGCCGGTCCAACAAGGTCGCGGCGCTCGTGTCAGTCTTGATGAGTATCGCCGTCGCCGGCTGGTTCTTCATCACCGATTCGGTGCCTGAGGATCTGACCGGTATGACGCCGTATGTCACCACGCTGCTGGTGCTCGCACTTGCTTCACAACGGCTGCGAATGCCAGCGGCTGACGGCAAGCCATATCGAAAGGGGTCGGCAGGATGAGCATTGACTGGGATTCGCTGCAGCGCTATGCCACCGAGGTCATGGAGCGCGCGTACGCGCCATATTCGGGCTACCGGGTCGGAGTGGCGGGACTCGTCGACGACGACCGGGTTGTGCTTGGCTGCAATGTCGAGAACGCCGCATATGGCGTCGCTCTGTGTGCCGAATGCGGGATGGTTTCGGCCTTGCACTCCACCGGCGGGGGACGGCTCGTCGCGGCAGTGTGCGTCGACGGTTCGGGCGCACCCATCATGCCGTGCGGACGATGTCGTCAACTGCTGTGGGAAAACGGTGGCCCGACGATGCAGTTGAAGACCGCTGACGGGATCATGACGATGGATCAGGTGTTGCCGCACGCTTTTGATGCCGAGGACCTGTTCCAGAAGTGACCATCGAGACCGACCTTGATTTCGCGGCACCGGACTTCGTCGCCGACCCTTATCCGCAACTGGCCGATCTCCGGGCGCAGGGACCGCTCATACGTCATAGACCCAGCGGGACATGGCTGGCCACGACGCATGCGGCTGCCACGCAGGCGTTGCGCAACCGTGCGCTGGGGCGCATCTGGACCGACCATCGGCCACCGGAGCAGATGGAGCCGTTCAACGCGCTGCATCGCCATCAAATGATGGAAAACGAGCCGCCGGTCCACAGCCGGTTGCGAAGACTCGTGGCCGGGGCGTTCGCACGTGGCCACGTCGAGCGGATGCGACCGCGGGTAAGTGATCTCGCCGCCGACATGGTCGCCGAACTCGGTGGCACGGCCGACATTTTGGCCGAGTATGCCGAACCCATGCCGGTTTATGTCATCGCCGATCTGCTTGGAGTGCCGCGCGTTGATCACCGGCTGCTGCGCGACTGGTCGCAATCGATCGTGGGTATGTATGAGTTGGAGGTTGATGACGAGACCAAAGACAAAGCCGTGGCCGCCAGCATCGACTTCGACGCATATGTTCGTGCTGTTGTCGAAGATCGGCGCAGGCATCCGGGGGTAGACCTCATCAGCGACCTCATCTCGGCCCGCGACGGCAATGGCAAACTCGACGATGACGAGCTCGTTGCATCGGTGGTGCTGCTACTCAATGCGGGCCATGAAGCCTCGGTCAACGCTTTCGGCAACGGCATCTATGCGCTGTTGTCCGAACCGGTACAGGCTCGGCGAGTCATCGCAGGCCAGGTGCCGATGCTGACGGCGCTCGAGGAACTTATCCGCTTCGACACCCCATCACAACTCTTCGAACGGACCGCCACGAAGGACGTCGATGTGCTGGGCACGAAGATTGCTGCCGGCGAACAGATCGCCGTCCTTCTCGGTTCGGCCAACCGTGACAAGGAGGTATTCGGCGGCGCTGACGACCTCGATGTCGGGCGTGATCCGAATCCCCATCTGGGTTTCGGCCTCGGACTGCATTTTTGTCTTGGTGCTCCACTTGCTCGCATGGAGTTGGAGATTGCGTTGCGTACGTTGCTGGATCGTTTCCCCAGGCTGCGGCTGGCCGCTCAAGCTCCGCGGCGCCGCACCTTTGTGCTGCGGGGCTTTCAGCGCATCGACATTGAATTGGAGGTCTCATGAGCACAACGGCAGCAAGCGAAGCCTTTGATGCCGTCGAGGTGATTGCGGCAAAGCGCGACGGGCACCAAATGAGCGACCAGCAGATCGACTGGGTCATCGATGCCTTCACCCGCGGCGTTGTCGAGCCGGAGCAGATGTCCGCATTGTCGATGGCGATTTTGCTCAATGGCATGGACGGTCATGAAATTTCGCGCTGGACCGACGCCATGATTAACAGCGGCGAACGGATGGACTTCTCGGGTCTGAGCTGGCCGACAGCTGACAAGCACTCAACGGGTGGAGTCGGCGACAAGATCACGCTGCCGCTAGCACCTTTGGTGGCGGCCTGCGGCGTGGCGGTCCCGCAATTGTCGGGCCGCGGACTCGGCCATACCGGTGGCACCCTCGACAAACTGGAGTCGATTCCGGGCTGGAACGCCTCCCTCAGCAATGCGGCGATGATGACCCAGCTCGAAGAAATCGGTGCGGTGATCTGCGCGGCTGGCAGCGGCCTGGCGCCGGCCGACAAAAAGCTCTATGCGTTGCGCGACGTGACGGGCACGGTCGAAGCCATGCCGTTGATCGCGAGCTCGATCATGAGCAAGAAGATCGCCGAAGGCACCGGCGCGCTGATCCTCGACGTCAAGGTCGGGTCGGGCGCCTTCATGAAGACACAGGCCGACGCACACGAGTTGGCGACCACCATGGTGGCTCTGGGTCTCGATGCCGGCGTGAAAACCGTCGCGTTGCTGACCGACATGTCCACACCCCTGGGGTTGACTGCCGGCAATGGGCTTGAGGTGGCCGAATCAGTGGAGGTGCTTGCCGGTGGCGGCCCGCCCGATGTCGTTGAGCTGACCTTGGCGTTGGCTCGCGAAATGCTTGCGGCTGCCGGCAAGACCGCCGTCGATCCCGCTGTTGCCCTGGGCAACGGCACGGCGATGGACGTATGGCGCGCCATGATTGCCGCTCAAGGTGGCGACCCCGCTGCGCCATTGCCGATGGCAAAAGAAACCCATGTCGTCACGGCATCTGCATCGGGCATGTTGAACCGCCTGGACGCGATGGGGGTCGGCATTGCTGCCTGGCGCCTCGGCGCTGGCCGTTCGCGTCCCGGAGAGGCTGTACAGGCCGGCGCCGGTGTCGTCATGCACGCCAAACCCGGCGACCGCGTCACCGCTGGCGAGCCGCTCCTCACACTCCATACCGATACCCCCGAGCGCTTCGCCCGAGCGCTCGCGGCGCTCGAGGGCTGCTATGACATCGGCGCGCCCCTCGGTGACGCGAAGAAGCCGATAATCCTTGACCGGGTCACCAGATAGGCGGGTCAACCAAACCAGTAGGCGGGCCAACGGATAGTTTTGTCGCATGCGTGTTCTCAACAACAGTGAAGAAGTTGCCGCAGCAGCCGGGGAGGAACTCGGTGTCAGCCCCTGGCTTCAGATCACCCAGGACCGGATCAATTCCTTCGCCGACGCGACCGGCGACCATCAGTGGATTCATGTCGATGAGGAGAAGGCCGCGGAAGGCCCCTTCGGCAAGACGATCGCTCACGGTTATCTCACCTTGTCGCTGCTTTCCTTCTTTGGTACGCAGGTCTTTGCGTTCGCCGGTGACGCGGCTCGCCTCAACTACGGCATCAACAAGGTTCGTTTTCCGCATCCGGTGCCGGTCGGTTCACGGCTGCGGGCGAGAGTCGTCCTCGCCGAAGTTAGTGACATCGGCAAAGGGCAGCAGGCGATCTTGCGCTACACGATCGAGATCGAGGGCGAAGAAAAACCCGCCTGCATAGCCGAATCAGTTGTCCTGTTGCTGGCCGCGTGAACGACCCGATGCAAGCGCCAACAGCCCACCAAATCAAGACCGCGCCGAAAGCGTTGCTTCATGAGCATCTTGATGGCGGTTTACGGCCGCAGACGATCATCGATCTGTCGGCAGCCATGGGCCACCAGTTGCCCGCATCCGATGCCGATGCGCTGGGAAGCTGGTTTGTCGACGCGGCGAACTCCGGCTCTTTGGTGCGCTATCTCGAAACGTTCGAACACACCGTCGCGGTCATGCAAACGGCCGAAAACTTGGCACGGGTCGCGCGCGAGAACGTGCTGGACCTAGCCGCTGACGGCGTGATCTATGCCGAGTTGCGCTGGGCGCCTGAACAGCACACCGCCGGCGGTTTGTCGTTGCGTGCGGCGGTCGAAGCCGTGCAGGCCGGCATCGATGAGGGCATCCAAAACGCCACCGCCGAACGCACGCCGATCATCGTGGGACAGCTGGTCACCGCGATGCGTCATGCCTCCCGCGGCATGGAGATCGCAGAGATTGCCGTCGAAAAACGCGATGAGGGAGTGTTTGGCTTCGACATCGCCGGCGCCGAGGATGGCTACCCGCCGATCTTGCATCTGGAGGCGTTTGAATACCTGCGGCGCGAAAACGCGCATTTCACGATCCACGCGGGCGAAGCATACGGGTTGCCGTCGATCTGGCAGGCGATTCAGCGTTGCGGCGCCGACCGGCTGGGGCACGGCGTGCGTATCATCGATGACATCGACTTCGCAGATCGCTCCAACCCGGTCTTGGGGCGCTTGGCTGCATACGTGCGCGACACGCGGATTCCCCTTGAGATGTGTCCGTCGTCGAATGTGCAGACCGGCGCTTCGGTCTCGATCGCCGAGCACCCGATCGGCACCCTGAAGGAGCTGGGTTTTCGCGTCACCGTCAACACCGACAACCGGTTGATGAGTGGCACATCGATGAGTCGGGAGATGAGACTTTTGGTCGATGCTTTTGATTACGGGCTGAGCGATCTGCAGTGGTTCACGATCAATGCGATGAAGAGTGCTTTTTATCCCTTCGACAAGCGGCTAGCGCTCATCAACGACGTCATCAAACCCGGCTACGCGGCCCTCGTCTGATCGCCCGCCCGCAGCATCCGCTCAGCTTGCCGGGGAGTCATCGGCGTGCACCCATGGGCGGTGGCATGCGCAACGATGTCTGGCTCAGCGTGCAACAGACGTAGCCCGCGTCGCACGAGTAGCCACGGTGACTTTCTTCCCTCCCGCAAATCGCGCACCAACCGCAATATGAAGGTGGCGAATCGGTTGTGACGTACGCAAATTGCCGCCGCAAGCAGGCCGCGCTCCCGGCATGCCGTGGCAATCTCGGGTGCAAAAAGGCCCTCGGCAACGAATAGGTCACTCGAAGTCAATGTGTTCGACCCGGTACGCATGCTTCTGGCGATGTCGTACGACGGTACAAAAGCGTTGCCGTGGTCGCACAGCGACTCGATCGCCATGACCGCGGCAGCCAAATCCCATGACAGAATATCGTCCCAGTCGATGCTGCCGCCTGTGGATCGGGGCATATCGGGATCGATGATCTCGCGATAGAAGTCGTCGAGGCGCAACACCGGCAAACCCAACCTCGCAGCCAAGCGAGATTTGCCCGAACCCGAGGGTCCGGCGAGAACAACGACTGCTGAACCCATTCAGACGCCGATGGGATGCCAGACCGTTTTGGTCTCCAAAAACGGTGTCATACGGGTCAGTCCGGGGTTTTCGCTCCAGTCGCCGGCAAACGGGCGTACGACGCGTTTGAGATTGCCGGCCGAGCCGACCTCTAGATCGCGCGCCACGTCGTCATCATCCACGCCTGCCAGGTCGAAAGCATTGACGTCGAGGTGCGAAGCGAGCCAAGGACCCACCTCGGCGATCGCACCGGTCAGCATGTTGACCACGCCGCCGGGCAGATCTGCGGTTGCAAGCACCTCTGACAGATTTATTGCCGGCAGTGGGCGGCCGTATGACGACACGACAACGACCGTGTTGCCCGATACGATCGCCGGCGCGATGACCGAGACCAGACCCAGCAACGACGACTTCTGAGGTGCGGCGATCGCGACGACACCTGTGGGTTCGGGGGAGGACAGGTTGAAGAACGGCCCCGCAACCGGGTTGGCGTTGCCGGTGACCTGGGCGAGCTTGTCGGCCCATCCGGCATACCAGACCCACCGGTCCACTGCTGCGTCAACTGCGACGCCAGCCTGTTTGGCGTTGAACCCCTCACTGGCACGGACTTCGGCAATGAATTGATCGCGCCGGCCCTCCATGACCTCGGCGACGCGATAAAGGATCTGGCCCCTGTTGTAGGGGGTGCGCGTCGACCAGCCGGCGAAGGCTTTGCGGGCGGCGAGCACTGCATCGCGGGCGTCTTTGCGCGACGCCTTCGCGGCATTGGCAAGAAAACCGCCTTTGGCGTCGACGACCTCATAGGTGCGACCGGACTCGCTGCGAGGAAAGACGCCGCCGATGTAGAGCTTGTAGGTCTTGCGAACATCGACGCGAGTCATGCTTGGCCGCCTTTCAAATAGGCACTGATTCCGTGTCGGCCGCCTTCGCGGCCATAACCGGACTCCTTGTATCCGCCGAACGGCGACGCCGGATCAAACTTGTTGAACGTGGTGGCCCAAACGACGCCAGCACGCAGCTGGTTTGCGATCGACAGGATGCGCGACCCCTTCTCGGTCCAGACGCCCGCCGACAAACCGTAGGGGGTGTTGTTGGCCTTTTCGATGGCTTCGGCGGGCGTACGGAAGGTGAGGATGGACAACACGGGGCCAAAGATCTCTTCGCGTGCGATGCGGTGTGCCTGCGTGACGCCGGTGAAGATCGTCGGCGCGAACCAGAAACCGTTGGCCGGCAAATCGCATGCCGGTGACCAGCGATCAGCACCTTCGGCGTCGCCGACGGCGGTCAGATCCCGGATACGAGCCAGTTGTGCCGCCGAGTTGATAGCTCCGACGTCGGTGTTTTTGTCAAGCGGATCGCCCACCCGTAAGGAGGACATTCGACGTTTGAGGCGTTCGAGGACCTCTTCGTAGACGTTTTCTTGCACCAGGAGCCGCGACCCGGCACAACACACGTGGCCCTGGTTGAAGAAGATGCCGTTGACGATGCCTTCGATGGCTTGGTCGATCGGGGCATCGTCGAACACAATGTTGGCTGCCTTGCCGCCCAACTCGAGCGTGACGACCTTGTTGGTGCCGGCGACGCTGCGCGCGATCGCTTTGCCCACGGCGGTCGAACCGGTGAAGGCAATCTTGTCGATGTCCCGATGGTCGACGATGGCCTGCCCGGTCGGTCCGGCGCCGGTGACAATGTTGACGACACCGGCCGGCAGATCAGCCTGTTGGCAGACCTCGGCAAACAGGAGGGCGGTAAGCGGGGTAGTTTCAGCCGGTTTGAGCACGACGGTGTTGCCGGCGGCCAGCGCTGGCGCAATCTTCCATGCCAGCATCATCAGCGGGAAGTTCCAGGGGATGATCTGCCCGGCCACACCGAGCGGCTGCGGGTCGCTCCCACCGCGCCCATTGTGCGGCAACGCATGTTCGAGTTTGTCGGCCCATCCGGCGTAATAAAAGAACCATTGGGAGACCAACGGGATGTCGACATCGCGGGATTCGCGAATCGGCTTGCCGTTGTCGAGGCTTTCAAGCACCGCAAACTCCCGGGCGCGCTCAGCCATGATGCGAGCGATGCGGTAGAGGTACTTAGCCCGTTCGGACCCGGGCATCTTGGACCAGATGCGCGTGTATGCGGCGCGCGCCGACTTCACCGCATCATCAACATCGGCAGCAGAGGCCTGTGCGACCTCGGCAAGCACCTCCTCGGTCGCCGGGTTAACCGTCTTGAACGAATCGGCCGAGCCGTCGGTGAATTCGCCGTTGACGAAGAGGCCGTATGAGGACTTGATGTCGACGATGGAGCGCGACTCCGGAGCAGGCGCATAGTCAAAAGTTTTTGCCACGATGTCCTCAGTCCAAAGTCACGTAGTCGGGGCCTGAATAGTGGCCGGTGAGCATTTTTTGCCGTTGCAACAGAAGGTCATTGAGCAGGCTGGAGGCGCCAAAACGGAACCACCGTGGATCGAGCCAGTCGTCGCCGGCGGTCTCATTGACGGTGACGAGATATTTGATGGCGTCCTTGGAGGTACGGATGCCGCCGGCTGGTTTGACGCCCACTTGGCGTCCGTGGGTTTCGCGAAAGTCACGGACGGCTTCGAGCATCAGCAGCGTCACCGGGAGCGTTGCTGCCGGCTGGATCTTGCCCGTGCTCGTCTTGATGAAGTCAGCGCCGGCAAACATTGCCAACCATGACGCCTTGCGTACGTTGTCATAGGTGCCCAGTTCACCGGTCTCGAGGATCACCTTGAGGTGTGCATGGGTGCCGTCGGGTCGTGCGCAAGCTTCTTTGACGGCGATAATCTCTTCGTAGACGCTGTCGTAGCGGCCGGTCAGGAACGCGCCCCGGTCGATCACCATATCGATCTCGTCGGCGCCGGCGGCAACAGCGTAGGCCGTGTCGGCGAGCTTGACCTCGAGCGAGGCGCGGCCAGCGGGAAAAGCCGTCGCGACGCTGGCCACATGGACGTTCGCGGCTCTGTCAGATCCCGTGCGCAGAGTCTCCTTGGCGATCTTGACCATGTCGGGATAGACACAGACTGCAGCGGCTGCCGGGCAATCGGGGGCGGTGGGGTCGGGGCGCATTGCCTTGCTGGCAAGAGCGCGCACCTTGCCTGCAGTGTCGGCGCCTTCGAGGGTTGTCAGGTCAACCATCGAGATCGCGAGGTCGATCGCCCATTGTTTGGATGTGGTCTTGATCGAGCGCGTGCCAAGGGTTGCGGCACGCGCCTCGAGACCGACCTGGTCGACGCCCGGTAGGCCGTCGAGCGTTTGTCTGAGCATGGTGACAAGAGTAGTCGCATCGGCCGAGGGGTTCGAGGGCGAACGTCGCGCCACGCTCTCGCTCCAAAATGTCTCG
>JBBSRT010000048.1:0-9949 GCA_038242765.1 Propionibacteriales bacterium | reverse complement strand
GATAAGTTCACTCGCGCAACTTGGGTCGCGACTTTCGCAGGGGGATCCGGTGTTTTCACGTCTTAGGTTGTCCGTCCTCGCCGCCGGTCTCGGCATGGTCGCGGCGCTGCTCATTTCGTCGCCGGCAAGTGCCAGCACGTCAACGTACCTCAAGTTCACCACTACCAAAGCTGCTAGCAGCACGGTGGCCTACAACCCCGTTGTCAAGCAAACCGCAACGCTGTACGGCCAGGTCGGCACACACAAGAAGCGCACGATCAAGGTGCAGGGGCGCAGCGCAGCAACCAGTCCTTGGTCCAGGGGCACGACCGTCAAGACTGACAAATATGGCAAGTTCAAGTTTTCCATCACGGTGCCAAGCAAGGCCGGTGCCGTGACCTACCGTGCCCTTGACGCAAAAGCCAAGTCGGCGCTAAAACTGACCCCCGAAGCCACGTTGACCACAACCACACCATGGTCAACTGGATTCGGCGACGAATTCAACGACAGGGACATCGCACCCTGGATGCAGCGGGCGCAAAACTTTTCGCCCAACTCAAGGCGAGCATGCGCAACCGGTAGCCCCAAGGCCGTCTCGATGACCGGTAAGACCGTCAACCTGCGGGCCATACCCACAGCTACACGAACCACCGCTTGCAAAGCCGCCGTCACCGCACACTTCAAAGCGAAGTACGGCAAGAAATACAAGACCGCGCTCAAGAAGTTCAAGAATGCCGGCAAGACGGTGCTCAACGGCCACATCTCCACCGGAGCCGCCAATACGGTCGACATGACGAAGCCGGGCATCGCGAGCGCACGGATTCAGTTCGCGAAGCCCAAGGGCCAGCATGCAAGCTTCTGGATGCGCCCCGTCGGCGGTTCTGCCGGCGATGTCCGTGAGATAGACATCATCGAATACATGGGCAAAGGTGGCGCCAACAACGGTGTCTGGCAATTTGTCTATCGTCCCGATTCGAAGGGCAAGACGCTCAAGATCAAGGGCTCGAAATCCCAGCTCAAAGCACTGTCAAAGCACGGCAACAAGTCATACTCGGGCTACCACCACTATTCGGCCGAATGGGATGGCAAGGGCAAGGTGACCCTGCGTATCGACGGCAAGCAGACGTTTAAGAACTATGTCCCCCCAAGTGGCAAGTGGGAACTCATTCTTTCCACCCTCACCTCTGACTACGAGCTTGCGAGCCTGCCGTGGAGCTCATCCAAGACGGGCATGATGAAGGTAGATTGGGTCCGCACCTGGGCGCTTGCTTCAACTGCGGTCGCAACTTCATAACTACGCCGTCTCGGGGAAATATATGTCTGCACATTTTCGGTTGTCAGTCGGCGCGGTGGTTTTCGCGATGACCGCGGCGCTGCTGGCCGCTTCACCGGCCAGCGCGTCGTCGAGCGAATATCTGAGGTTCGGCGACAGCCATATGAGCTACAGCCCCGTCGTCAAGAGACGAGCAACGCTTTACGGTCGGGTTGCGACCCATCGGGCGCATTCGATCAAGGTTCGGTCGAAACGATCAGGTTCGAGCTGGAGCAAAGGCAGCACCGTCAAGACCGACAGGAACGGCAAGTTCAAGATCGGCATCACGCTCCCGAGCAAACCCGGCAGCAAGTACTACCAGGCCTACGACTCCAAGGCCCGGTCCACGTCGGCCAAATACACCTCGACGGCGAAGTTGACCACGGCGACACCGTGGGACATCACCTTCAGGGACGAATTCAGCTCCACCAAGCTCAACACCTCCAAATGGGGATACCGCGCCCGTGGCGCCATTCAGGGCGGTTCGAAACGTTATTGCTCCAAGTCTGAGAGCCGCTCGGTCAAAGCCGCTTCGGGCAGCTTGCGCCTAACCAACCGGGTTTCCTCGACATCATCAACCACGTCAGCACAGGAACGCGCCTGCTATTCGGCGATGAAGCGCGCCTACAAAAACGCCTACGGATCCAGATACAAGACCTACATCAAGAGGTCGGGCAAATATTGGGCACGCATCATGGATTCCGGTCACGTCTCGACTGGTTCAGCCACAAACGGTCACACGGTCAACCTGACCAAGCCCGGTATCGTTGCGGCAAAGATCCGGTTCGCCAAGCCGCGTGGCCAGCACGCCGGTTTTTGGATGCGCCCGATCGGCGGCGGTCGCGCCCACGAGATCGACGTCGTCGAATACATGGGCTACAACGGGTCGCGCAACAGCCTCTACCAGTTCATGTACACCGACGCCGGCAGCCAGATCGGTGGCACCGGAACCCACGGCATACTGACGAAGTTCGCCAACAAACATCGGCCCTACCGCGGGTACCACACCTATTCTGTCGAGTGGGACGGCAAGGGCACCTACCTGTGGCGTGTCGACGGTCATACGACCTACAAGACCAAGCGGTCCGTTTCTCGATACGCCCACGAACTGATCATTTCGCAGCTCGCATCGGACTATGAGTTGCCTAGGCTTCCCCGCACCAAGGCCAGCTACACGAGTGTCGCGTCTGTGTATTCCTGGGCGAGGTAGCCCGAGGCGCAGGCTCGACGACTCAGAGCAGGTCGTGCACGACCACGGTCTCTTCGCGGCTCGGACCGACGCCTATCGCCGAAATGCGGGCACCCGACATCTGCTCGAGCCCATTGACATATTTTTGGGCATTGGCCGGCAGATCCTCAAACGTACGAGCCTTCGAAATGTCTTCGCTCCAGCCATCGAACAGTTCGTAGATTGGAGTCGCATGGTGAAACTCGGTCTGCGTCGTCGGCATTTCTTCCACGCGTTCACCGTCGACCTCGTAAGCCACGCATACCCGAATTTTGTCCCAACCGGTGAGCACGTCAAGCTTCGTCAACACAAAATCGGTGACGCCATTGATGCGCGCCGCATAGCGGGCGATCGGCGCGTCATACCAACCGCACCGGCGCGGCCGGCCCGTTGTGGTGCCGAACTCGCCGCCATTCGTTCGCAACCGTTCGCCGTCGTCGTCGAACAGTTCGGTCGGGAAGGGTCCTTCCCCCACGCGGGTGGCATACGCCTTCACGATGCCGATGACGCCGGTGATCTGCATGGGTGCGATGCCCGATCCGGTGCATGCTCCACCCGTGGTCGCCGACGACGACGTCACGAACGGATAGGTGCCGTGATCAACATCAAGCAGCGTCGCCTGACCGGCTTCAAGGAGCACGGTCTTGCCTGCGCTGAGCGCCTCGTGTAGTACCAGCGCGGTATCGGCCACCATGGGTCGTAGGCGGTCGACATACGAAAGCAATTCATCGACGATCTCATCGACCTCGACGGCGCGGCGATTGTAAATTTTGGTGAGGATCTGGTTTTTGAGTTCGAGGGCACCCTCGACCTTTGGCGCAGGATCTTTTCGTCAAAGAGGTCCTGGATACGGATGCCGCGACGATTCATCTTGTCGGCGTAGGTCGGCCCGATGCCGCGCCCGGTGGTGCCGATCTTGCGCTTGCCGAGGAAGCGTTCGTTCACCTTGTCGAAAGTGCGATTGTAGTCGGCGATGACGTGAGCGTTGGCGCTGATCAGCAGCTTCGACGTGTCGATGCCGCGAGCGTCCAGGCCATCGAGCTCTTCCATGAGGACGCTCAGATCAATGACGACGCCGTTGCCGATGATCGGGACACACCCTGGGCTGAGGATGCCGCTAGGTAGCAGGTGAAGGGCATAGGTTTCGCCATCGATGACTACCGTGTGGCCGGCATTGTTGCCGCCATTAAATTTGACCACGTAGTCGACTCGGCTGCCGAGCAGGTCAGTCGCCTTGCCTTTTCCCTCATCGCCCCATTGGGCACCGACAATGACGACCGCGGGCATACGAAGCACCCCTGTTTTCGAGAAGGAGCCCGGGCCGTTTTCAACCGGCCGACGAGCCTTACCCACGCAGTCTAGCGAACGCTGCGCCTACAGTGTCCCTGTGAAGAGAGCCCTAGTCATCGCCAACGCGAAAGCCGGATCCGGCGATCACCGCATTCTCAGGGCCGCCATCGACGAGTTGGACCGCTCGTTCGATGTCGAGGTTGCCGAGACGAGCACTTCTGACGAACTCGACGCAGCCATTGCCGGTCGCGGCGATTGCGACCTGATCATCGTTGCCGGCGGAGATGGCAGCCTCCACGCCGTCATCGCTTCGTTGTATGAGGATGGTGAACTCGACAGTGTCGTCATTGGATTGCTGCCGATGGGCACCGGCAACGATTTCGCTCGCGGAGCGCAAATCCCCCTTGATGCCGTTGAGGCCGCGCGCCGGCTGGCGTGTTCCAAGCAGCAGCCGATCGACCTGATCGTCGACGACAACGGCGCAATCGTCATCAACGCCGTACATCTGGGTGCAACAGCCGAAGCAGGCGATGCCGCCCAGACATGGAAGTCGCGTCTCGGCAAGGTCGGTTACCTCATCGGCGGTGTCATCGCCGGAATGTCCAAACAGGGGATACACGAGCGCATCGAGGTAGACGGGACCGTTGTCGCCGACAGGCGCGTGGCATCGGTGGCGATTAACAACGGCGCCTATGTCGGCGGCGGTACCCCACTGGCTCCCAAGGCCGACCCCGATGACGGCCGGCTCGACATCAGCATTTCCTATGCATACGGCCGGTTGAACCGTATCGGCTATGCGGCGCAGGTCCGCTTCGGCCGCCACCTCGAACGCGACGATGTGGTGAGCATGCGCGGTCGGCGCGTCACCGTGTCGGGCCACCCGTTCACGATCAGCGCGGACGGCGAGATCGCCGAAGGGATCACGTCGCGGACGTGGACATTGGCGCCGGGCGCCGTGCAGATGATTCTCCCGATGCCGCCAGAACCGAAGCCCTGAGAATCGCTCTGCACGCCCGTTGGGTTACCACGTTGGAGTTCGCGCACAATCGTGCGGACGGCTACCGGCGCTATCCAATTTGGAATCAGCCGTTGGCCGAACCGATGAGTTGGCCATAGGCCTCGGGGCTCGACTCGTGCAGGAACTCGCGGCAGCGATGAGTTTCTTCGACATCGCCTAAGCGTTCGGATGCCTCGGCCAACACGGCCAGCGCGCGCAGGAATCCGCGATTGGGTTCGTGCGACCACGGCACGGGTCCGTAACCTTTCCAGCCGTTGCGGCGCAACAGGTCGAGCGCGCGGTGATACCCCGTACGGGCGAACGCATAACCTTCGATGTCGTTGCCATCGGCCAATGCCTTTTCGGATAACAGCGACCACGCGAGCGTCGACGACGGGTGCTCCGCCGCGGCGAGCGCGGGGCTGTCGCCGGCGGCGATGGCTTCGGCGCCGGGTTCGGCGGGCAACAGGGTCTCGGGCGGTTCGCCCAGCAGGTTCGTCATGGGCCCATCCTCCCACGCGCCCCGGAGTTGCCCACCCGCCCCAAGTTTCCCAGGTGATCCTGGGAAACTGTCACTGCTTACATGTTGCAACATGTAAGCAGTGACAGTTTCCTGGGATCTGTGGGGTACGGCTGTCTCGGAGGCCGACCGGCGGGACCGATTGCCCCAAATGATCCACAGCGAAAATTGCGGCTGCATTATCCACAACCCCCGTGGTGAGGCATTTCGCGATCCTCTCGGGCGCTCCACAATCGACCCATGGACGCTTTACTGACTCAACAGGGCATCGAGCACGGTTTCATCACGCGCGCCAACGTTTTCGATGCCGGCTATACGGACCGAGACATCCGCGATGCAAAACGCTCCGGAATCCTCATCACCATCGGGCCCGGCCTGTACGCGATTAAGGATTCCTACATCGTCTTGAATCCCGCACAACAACATCTCATTCGCTGTCGGGCGGTGGCTGCTCGTCTCGGTGACGGCGTCGTGGTTTCCCACCAATCAGCGGCTATCGCGCATCGCATCCCGATTTGGGGCGTCGAACTGAATGCCGTTCACGTCACGCGTCGCGATGGGATCCGCGGTCGACGCGAAGCCGGTGTCATCCACCATGTCGGCCGTATTTGCGACAACGACATCGTCGACCTTGATGGCATGCTCGTCACCCGGCCTTCGCGTGCTGTCTGGGAAACAGTATGCAACGCGACCATCGAGGCGGGTATGGTCACCATGGATGCTGCATTGAACCTCAAAATCGCATCACGCGAAGAACTGATCGACGCTAGCGAACGCTTCACCAATTGGAAGGGCTCGCGCCGTGCTCGAATCACGGCCCGATTGTCCGACGGTCGCGCTGAGTCGCCCGGCGAAAGCCGGTCACGTTTTCTTTTCTGGCGGTTCCACGTACCGAAGCCGGAGCTTCAGTTTTATGTCTACACCCAGGGCGGGATCCTCATTGCTCGCACCGATTTTGCTTGGCCCGAAGCGCGACATCTCGGCGAATTCGATGGCAAAATCAAGTATGACGGAACCTTTGGCGAAGACGGCAGGCTGACCATTCTGGACGAAAAGCAGCGTGAAGACGGTGCGCGTGCCGAACTTTTCGGTATGAGCCGTCTCGGATGGGTTGACCTCTCTCCAAGCAAAGCAGCCGCGACCGCAGCGCGATTCAACAGCGGAATCGACCAATCGAAACGGCTGTATACGCGAAACAGAACCGTGATCGTATGAGGTGTTCATCGATGCTGCCCACGACATACAGAAAACTGTCACTCCTTACAGGTTGCAACCTGTGAGGAGTGACAGTTTTCTGGGATCACCTGGGAAACATGGTGCGGAGGAAACCTGCTGGGGCATGCGGGTCAAAGACAGGTGCCGGCGCTGCGGAGCGCTCGACAAGCCTGCGCGACGCGTTCGGCCATGCTGGCTTCGGCAGCCTTGCCCCACGCGCGCGGGTCATACTGTTTTTTATTGCCGACCTCGTCGTCGATCTTGAGGACGCCGTCGTAGTTGCGCAACATGTGGTCAACAACTGGTCTGGTGAACGCATACTGGGTGTCGGTGTCGACATTCATCTTGACCACTCCGTAGTCGACAGCAGCCGAGATATCCTCGGGTAGCGAGCCCGAACCGCCATGAAACACCAGGTCGAACGGCCGCTCCTTGCCGTACTTCTTGCCGACAACATCTTGAGCTGCCTTGAGGATTTCGGGACGCAATCTTACATTGCCCGGCTTGTATGCGCCATGCACGTTGCCAAAGGTCAACGCCGTCAAATAGCGGCCCCTGTCGCCGATTCCCAACGCCGCGGCGGTGGCCAAAGCGTCTTCGGGAGTCGAATACAGCTTCTCATCGATAGCACCCTCGACACCGTCCTCTTCACCGCCGACCGCACCCACTTCGATCTCCAAGATAATGTTGGCCGCGGCGCATTGGGCCAACAGTTTTTCGGCGATTTTCAAATTTTCGGTCAGTTCCTCAACCGATCCGTCCCACATGTGCGACTGAAAGTAGGGCAGTCCGCCCGCCGCGACGCGTTCACCGGAGAGTTCAAGCAGGGGCCGTACGAACCCATCGAGCTTGCCCTTGGGGCAGTGGTCGGTATGGAGCGCCACGTTGACCGGGTAGTTCTTCGCGATCTCTTCGGCGAACTTCGCGAACGCAATCGACCCGATGACCATGTTCTTGACGGTTGGCCCCGAAAGGTATTCGGCGCCGCCGGTCGAGATCTGAACAATGCCATCGCTTTCGGCCTCGGCGAAACCGCGCAGCGCAGCATTAAGGGTCTGCGATGACGAGACGTTGATTGCCGGGTAGGCGAAAGATTCACGTTTGGCTTTGTCGAGCATCTCCGCGTAGATCTCGGGTGTGGCGATGGGCATCCGATTCTCCTCAATGTGCTGGCAGCGAAAGGGTGGTCGCGCTGTCCAGTATCCCAGTGAAGGGCCACGAAGGACAGCCGGGCGCTAAAGGTCAGCGTGCTGACAGATCCATGTATGCATGGCAATGGCGGCCGCCGCTCCCACGTTGATCGATCGTGTCGAACCGAACTGCGTGATCGCCAACGTCGACGAACACAACGCGCTCATGGCCGACGACAGACCGGGGCCCTCCTGGCCGAAAACGAGGACGCAGTCAAGGGGCAGCACGGAGCGTTCGATCGGCGCCGATCCGGGCACGTTGTCCACGCCAATCACGGAAAGACCATTGGTCTGCGCCCACGCCGAGAAGTCTTCGACGCTTCGATGATGACGGACATGCTGATAACGGTCGGTTACCATCGCGCCGCGCTTATTCCAGCGGCGACGTCCAACGATATGCACCTCGGCGACGGCGAACGCGTTGGCGCTGCGCACGATCGAACCAATATTGAAGTCGTGTTGCCAGTTTTCGATGGCAATATGAAGCCGATGTCGATGCCGGTCGAGGTCGGCGACAATCGCTTCGAGTTGCCAATAGCGATAGTTGTCTTCGACGTTGCGGCGGTCACCGTCACGAAGAAGTTCATGATCGTAGTGCGCGTCGGTGGGCCACGGCCCTTCCCATGGGCCGACACCGATTTCGGATTCGACTCCGACCTCGGGCCCGGCACCGGGCTCTGCGTCAATACCCGACTCGGCCTCCAAAGGTTCGGTCATTGGAGTCCGAGGTCTTCTTTGCTGAGCGCATACAAATAATCCAGGCCCGCGGCCGCAATGCGTTCGCGCGATCCGGTGTTGCGGTCAACAATGACGGCAACGGCCACCACCTCGGCGCCGGCTTCGCGCAGAGCCTCGACCGCGGTCAACACCGAACCACCCGTTGTCGAGGTGTCCTCGACAGCAAGGACTCGCCGCCGGGCAACGTCTGGCCCTTCGATACGGCGTTGCATCCCGTGTGTTTTTTCGGCTTTGCGGACCACGAAGGAGTCGAGCTTGCGTCCCTGCGCGGCGGCCTGGTGGGTCATGGCAAGGGCCACCGGATCGGCGCCAAGGGTGAGGCCGCCGACGGCTTCGAAGTCGAGGTCTTTTGTGAGTTGGAGCATCGCCCGACCGATCAGCGGCGCGGCTTCGGCGTCAAGTGTGACGCGCCGCAAATCGACATAATAGTCGGCTTTTTTGCCCGAAGAAAGCGTGACCGCGCCGTGCACGACGGCTTTCGATTTGATCTGCTCGATGAGTTCGTCGCGCTCTGACATGGCGTTGACTCTACCGCCGCAACACGCTCACCCGTGTCTACGGTTCAGGACTGCGCAGAGTTGCCCCGATGGGTTTTGCGTTGCGTCTCGACCAGTTCGCCAAAGACGATGTTGCGATTGTCGGTATGGAACAAGTCCGAACACGTCAACATCGTGATCATCGGCTCGGTAGGCTTCGCCTCCGGTTTGCCCGGCACCGGATCGAGGACCCAACCCTGGGTGAAATCGAGCACGCGGTCGGTCCCGTTGTCGCGCAACCTGTAGGTGTAAATGTGCGTGCGGGTTTCGACCTCCACGTCGTCACCCTTGCGCAGCTCGAGGAAGTCGCGGAACGGTTCACCATGGGTCACCCGGTGCGCGGCGATGGCAAAGTTCCCGGTCTGTCCCGCTTCAGCACCGTTGGGGTATGAGCCGACACCCGAGGCGAGTGCTTTGTCGCCGAAGCCTGGCACGATGGGCATTTCGTAGTCCTTGCCAAAACGGTCGACGCGCAACAATCCGATTGCGTTTGCATCGATGCCGTCATTCCAGTTGGTCAGCAGGCTTTGGGTGACTTCCTTCTGCTTTTGTTTAGCAACAATATTCGTCCCGAAATATTGCCAACCGACGTAGCCCAGCAGTGCGAACCCGACAACCAGACAACCCACGCCGAGGAGGGTGATCGCACGCGCGGCCATGCTGCGTCGCGGAGTCTGGACATCATGCATACCGATGATTGTGACATCGGTGCACAACAGCACGGCAGTTTTGTGAGAATTGAGGTTGGTGGGGAACAAGACAAGCTATGAGAATGGGGTCGTGACGGGAATCACATAAGGAAATATTTATTAATGATGGGTTCGGCATACAAACCGCCGACAACGACCTAGCATTGTGATTGCAGGGACAGTGCGCACACCACCATTGAACCTGTTGTCGCCTCATCCTTTCACCCCCCGAGACGGATGAGGCGACTACTCTGT
>JBBSRT010000047.1:0-9992 GCA_038242765.1 Propionibacteriales bacterium | reverse complement strand
CTGGTCCACGAATCGGTGAAACGCGTCGCATTGGTCGCGGCATGCGACGCGGCGAATTCGGCGAACGACTCGTTGAGCCACAGGTCGTCCCACCACTTCATGGTGACGAGGTCGCCAAACCACATGTGCGCCATCTCATGGAGGATCGTGTTGGCGCGCTGTTCGTATGCGGCAACGGTTTGCCGGCTGCGGAAAATCATCTCGTCGCGAAATGTCACGGCGCCGGCGTTTTCCATCGCTCCCATGTTGTATTCGGGGACGAATAGCTGGTCGTACTTGCCAAACGGGTAACCCATTTCGAAGGCGCCCTCGAAGAAGCCGAACCCCTGTTTGGTGATCAGGAAGATGTCGGCGGCATCGAGGTGTTCGCGCAACGATTTGCGGCAAAATACGCCGAGCGGAATCTCGTCGTAGTCACCCTCGTAGGAGTCGCGTACGACGTCATACTCGCCGGCGATGAGCGCGGTGATGTAGGTTGACATCTTTTTTGTCGGTGCAAAATGCCAGACCGCGATGCCGTCGCGTACCGCCTCGGGTTCGGGCGTCGCCGAGTTGGAGACGACTTCCCACGTCTCGGGCGCGGTGACATGAAACTCGAATGTCGCCTTCAGGTCCGGCTGCTCGAAGGTCGTGAACACGCGCCGAGCATCGGGCACCTCAAACTGGGTGTAGAGGTAGATGCGGTCATCGGCGGGATCGACGAAACGGTGTAGGCCTTCACCGGAGCGAGAATATTTGCAGGTGGCAACGACGCGAAGTTCATTGTCGGCTGCCAAATCAGTCAACGCGATGCGGTTGTCCTGGTATGCGGCAACGTCGACCGGCGACCCGTTGAGGGTGATCTGGCTGATCTGCGCGTCGACGAGGTCGACGAAGGTGTCAGCACCGGGAGCCGCGGCAAACCGAAGCGTGGTCACCGATCCGAACCGTTCTGTGCCATCGAGTGTCAAGTCGAGCTCAATGTCATACGTCGCCGTGGTGACGATCGCGGCGCGGGCGGTGGCTTCTTCACGGGTCAGGTTGGTTCCGGGCATATTTGCATGCTTTCACGTCCGCGACCGGAGCAAAAGGCGGGCATCGGGCAGTATGGAGGAATGCATATCCCTTTCGCCCAGTCGGCGCGTTCGACCGTGGGCATTGAGTGGGAACTCGCCCTGGTCGATGCCGACAGCGGTGACTTGCTGCAGGTTGCCCAGACTGTCCTCGACGCGGTCGCCCCAGCCGGCGGAGGTGAGCATCCGCACATCCGCCAGGAGTTGTTGCTCAACACCGTCGAGGTTGTTTCGGGGGTATGCACCACGGTGGCCGAAGCCGGCGCCGACCTCGAGCGCAGCATCGCCGAGATCCGCACGGTCACCGATCCGTTGCGCGTAGAGCTGATGTGCGCAGGCACGCACCCCTTTGCTCGTTGGACGCAGCAAAAAGTCACCGATCAGGAGCGGTATGCCACGCTCATTGACCGCACCCAGTGGTGGGGACGGCAGATGTTGATCTATGGCGTTCATGTCCATGTCGGCATCGAGGACCGGGACAAGGTGTTGCCGATCAGTCGCGCCATGCTGACCTATTTTGGTCACCTCCAGTCGCTGAGTGCGTCGTCACCGTTTTGGGGCGCGAAGGACACCGGCTATGCCTCGAACCGTGCCCTCATCTTCCAGCAGTTGCCGACCGCCGGACTGCCCTTCCAGTTCGAACGATGGGACGAGCTCGAGGCGTACACCGCGGACATGCTGCACACGGGCGTGATCGACAACTTCAATGAGATCCGTTGGGACATCCGTCCCTCGCCCACGTTCGGCACCCTCGAGGTGCGCATCTGCGACGGACCGCCGACCCTGCGCGAAGTGATGAGTCTGTCGGCGTTCACCCATTGCCTGGTCGAATACTTCTCCACTGAGCTCGATGCCGGCCGCGAACTGCCGACGATTCCGGCATGGTTCGCTCAAGAAAACAAATGGCGTGCGGCACGCTATGGCATGGACGCCATCCTCATCCTCGACAAACATGGCAACGAAGACGTGGTGACCGACGACATCGGCCGTGTCCTGCACATGCTTGAACCGATCGCTCAACGCTTGGGCTGTGTCGATGAGCTTGCCGGCATCGATGACATCGTGCGCGATGGCGCGTCCTACCAACGCCAGCGTGCCGTGGCAGACAAGCACGGCGGCGAACTCGATGCCGTGGTCGGTTCGCTGGTTGCGGAGATGCGTGCGGGCCATGCATTGGAGTTTGCGCTGTGACTGCGGCCATGCGACGTTTGGCACTTCGGCCGCTTTGGCTGGCAGCATTCGTCGTGGCAATCGTGCTGGTCGGCGAAGCGCTGATTCGCGCAAGAGTCGATTGGGGCTATCTCATCGGCTCCTTGGTGCTGCTCGGCGCCTTGCGTCAGCGGACTGCTCCGCACCAGCTGGCCCCGGCTTTTTCCTACGGTCTGCCGCAGATGCCGGACGGTCCGCTTCGCCCACCGCTCGTTTCGGCGCGGTTCCACCAGAATGCCCGTGCAACCATCGTGGTGGTTTTTGTTGCGCTTGTCCTTGTCTCTGCGCCGGGTTGGGCAGTCGTTGTTGCCGGCGTTGCCGCCTGGCTGGAGTGGGCGGCAAGTCAAGAGCACGTATGGCGGCGGTCGCGGCACGTGCGCAGGCTCTCCGCCGCCGTGGAAGCCTACGGGCCAACGATCGGCATCGGCTATGCCGGCCGAGGCGGGGGGCCTTGGCAGCTCGCCATGTGGGAACCATATCTGTTGCGTTCGGGATTACGCTGTGTTGTCTTCAGTCGCAACGCCAGCCACACGGACATGATCCTCGCCGGTGCCAACCTTCAGTCACCGTTCATTCAACTGGGTGAAAAAATGCGGGCCGACCTCAAAAAGTTGCTTCCGTCGACGTTGACCACTCTCTATTACGTGCAGAACGCGAAGAGCAACGCCGCCTATTTGGCGCACAAAAATTTGACCCATGTCTGGCTTAATCACGGGGATTCCGATAAACCGGCCAATTTCAATCCTCGGCACGCCAACTACGACAAGATCGTGGTCGGCGGACAGGCCGCCATCGACCGCTATCAGGCCCACGGCATTGAGATTCCGCGCGAAAATATCGAAATCGTGGGCCGGCCACAGACGGCCGACATACGCACGGTCGACCAGGACATAGCCACGGTCGAGAAGCCTGTGGTGTTGTATGCACCCACGTGGCAGGGGGTCAACGAATCGGTGGACTTCTCGTCGCTTGATTTGGGATTGCGGATCGTCCAAAAGCTCATTGATCGCGACATCACCGTCATTTTTCGTCCGCACCCCTTAAGCAGGCGTTGGAAACACCGCCGTGAAGTGGTCGACACGATCGATGCCCTCCTGATTACCGACACCGCCCATCAACACGTTGGCGGTGACATGGCCGCCGAAGACTGGTCAGTTGCCGACTGCGCCAACCGCGCTGATGCATTGATTTCTGACGTTTGCAGCGTGGTCTCGGATTTTCTGCAGTCAACGAAACCGTATGCGATGGTGAACATGCGCGATTCTGCCGAGGATTTTCGCACCAAGTTCGGTATGGCAAAGACCGCATATGTGATCGACAAGGAGCTGGCCGACCTTGACCGCGTCCTCGACCAAATGCTCGGACCGGATCCTCTTGCCGCCGCTCGGCGGCAACGAAAGTCATACGTTTTGGGTGATTTTGAGGGCGCTGAGTCACCGGAGGTCTTTGCCGAGTTCGTCCGTCGCACGGCCGGCGTCACCTCCGTCGCCACGACCACGAAATGTATTCGCAACATTCGTTGTTGACCCAGGTATGACCCAGACCGCAGAGACCCAGACCGCAACGACCTCGACCAAGAAGACCGCAGACTTCTGGTTCGACCCGTTGTGCCCGTGGGCTTGGATTTCGTCGCGTTGGATGCACGAGGTGGAGAAGGTGCGGTCGGTGGAGACGAAGTTTCACGTCATGAGCCTCTCGGTGCTCAACGAGGACCAGGACGTTGATGACAATTACCGGGCCATGCTTGAGCGCGGTTGGGCCGCAGTCCGGGTGTGCATCGCCGCCGCGCAGATACATGGCGATGGCGTCCTCCGCGACCTCTACACCGCGATGGGCACCAAGCACCACGTGGACGGCCGTGAACTCGACCGCACCGTGATCGAAGAGGCCCTCACCGATGTCGGTCTGCCGATTTCGTTGGCCGATGCAGCCGACTCGACCGACTATGACGACGCCTTGCGCGCCTCGCACCACGAGGGCATAGACCAGGTCGGCATGGATGTGGGCACACCGGTCATTGCGGTCGAAAACGTCGCCTTCTTCGGCCCGGTGGTGAGCCCGGCACCCAAGGGCGAGGCTGCAGGCAAATTGTGGGACGGTGTGGTGCTGGTCGCAGCAACCGACGGATTTTTCGAACTCAAGCGCACGCGCGACCGCGATCCCATTTTCGACTGACCGTGGCGGTCGGCATCGATGATAAGTTTCGACGGCCACGCCGTGCAGGCTTAAGGCTCGCTTCGCCGCGGATGCCATAATGCTGCGGTGCCCCTGAACCTCCGGTCCGCGCGCCGACCTGCGATCCGCTGGTTGCGGCGTCGCATGACAGTGCTGACCGTCATCGGTCTGGTTGTCGCCTTGATCCCGTTGCCGGTCGCGGTGCGGATCTGCGGACTCGTCATTGCTGCGGTCCCGCTTGCCTACGACGTTCGCGGACTGGCCGTTGATGTTGTGCGCGGCGTCGAATGGCATGCGCTGTCGGGGCCGCGGTGGTGGCTTCTGCTGACCGCGACGGTCATCTGGGCCTACCTCGGCGATAACTCCGTTGTCGTCGTCGCCGTGGCCGCGGCAATTCTTGCCATCGCCTTGCTCGTGCCGCCGCAAAAACGCGAATCGGCTCCCTACGCTTATGGGCTCGCGGGTCTGCGCGACGGTCCGCCGCCGCCGTCGCCGGTCCCCATGATTGCCTATCCGGTCGTCGTTGCGCTTTCATGTCTGCTGCTGGCGACATTCGTCCTCACCGCCGCCAACCCGGTCGCAGTCGGCGCGCTTGCCGTGGCTGTCTTGGTGGCGCTCGCGGTGGCATCGGATGCTTTCTTGCGACACTCCTTCGATGTCCTGCGGCTTGCCCGCGCGCTGCGCGCATACGGACCGAAGGTCGGCATCGGGTTTGCCGGTCGTTCGGGCGGTCCTTGGCAGCTGCGGATGTGGGAGCCCTATATTTTGCGTTCGGGCCACCGAGGCGTCATTTACAATGTCCATGAAAAATATCGGGAGATGATCCTCGACGGCGATGGTCTGGTTTCGCCGTTCGTCCAGCTGAGTCCGCACCTTGAGCAGGACCTCAAGCGATTGCTGGTGCCGGGCCTCAAGGCACTCTTCTATGTGCAAAATGCTCAAACGAACGCGGTGTTCATGGCGCATGAAAGGATTACGCACGTCTGGCTCAATCATGGTGACTCGGACAAGCCGGCGAGCTTCAATCCGCGCCATGCCCACTACGACAAATTGGTTGTATGCGGGCAAGCGGGCGTCGACCGTTATGAAAAACACGACATTGTCGTCCGGCCCGAAAACTTCGAACTCTTGGGTCGCCCCCAAGCGCATGAGATCGAGTCGGCCCGCGCGTCGATCGACACCATCGCCGAGCCAGTCGTGTTGTATGCGCCGACCTGGCAGGGCCTCAACAGGGAGGTGAACTTCTCTTCGCTGGAGCACGGCGCCGAAATCGTGCTTCATCTCATCTCGAAAGGAGCGACCGTCATCTTCCGGCCGCATCCGTTGAGTTATCGCTGGCGCATACGCAGAGAAACGATTCACGATATTCAGGCAATACTTGAGCTTGACCGTGAGTTGACCGGACGCCAGCACGTATGGGGCGAGCAGGCCGAAAAGACGTGGAGTATCTATGACTGCTCGAACGCCGCTGATGCGCTCGTTTCGGACGTGTCGAGTGTCGTCTCGGACTTCTTGCAATCGACGAAGCCCTACGCGATGGTCACTATGCGAGCCGATGTTGATGACTTCCGCGAGGAGTTCGCGGTTGCGCAAACGGCCTATGTGATCAAGGCTGACCTGTCGAATCTGCCGGCCGCGCTTGACGACCTGTTGGGTGCAGACCCTCTCGCCACGGCCAGAGTTAGGCTCAAAAAATATGTCCTTGGCGATTTCGAAGGCGAGGAGTCGGCAGACGCATTTGCAGCCTTCGTCGAAGCGCTTGTCGACAAGTGAGAGACTGCCATCCATGCGCATACACATTGCGGCCGACCATGCCGGGTTTGAACTCAAACAGGTGTTGTTGCGTTGGCTCACCGACAACGGTCACGAACCCATCGACCATGGTGCCCCAACCTATGACGAAGCCGACGACTATCCCAGCTTTTGTATCTCCGCAGCCGAAGCCGTGGTCGCCGAACCGGGCAGTCTGGGACTCGTCGTGGGCGGTTCGGGCAACGGTGAACAGATCGCGGCCAACAAGGTCAGAGGGGCACGTGCTGCGCTGGGCTGGAGCGTCCAAACAGCAACACTGGCCCGTCAGCACAACAATGCCAACGTGATGGGGATCGGGGCGCGGATGCACAGCGAAGCCGACGTCATACGCATCGTTTCGGCGTTTTTGACCACACCGTGGAGTGGCGTTGACCGCCATCAGCGCCGCATCGAACAGCTCGCGGCCTACGAGGCAACCGGTTCGCGCGACTGATGCCCGAAGGGCATACGCTGCACCGACTCGCCGGTGAACTCAACGCCACGTTCGCCCGATTGCCCATCAGATCATCGAGTCCGCAGGGAAGGTTCCAAGCCGGCGCAGCCCAGGTCGACACGCTCGTGCTGACCGAGGCAGAAGCCTTTGGCAAACACCTGTTCGTCAGGTTTGCCGAACTGCCGGACGAGGTTCACATCCACTTGGGGCTGTATGGCCGGGTGACCTTCACGCCGACCGCGCCGATCCCCGTCACCGGGGCGGTCCGTTGGCGACTCGAGAACGTCGAGTCGACCGCGGATCTGCGCGGACCCACCGTTTGTGAACTCCTCGACCCGGATGCAGTCGATCGGCTGCTGGCACGGTTGGGACCTGATCCGATCCGCGCAGATGCCGACGCCGACCGGGCGTGGGAACGTATTCGTGTCTCACGAAGCCCGATCGCCACGCTGTTGATGGACCAATCGGTGGTGGCAGGCGTGGGCAACATCTTCCGCGCTGAGGTGCTTTTCCGCCTCGGCATCGACCCATATAGGCCCGGAAAGTCGTTGAGCAAAAACACGTGGCAGGCGCTATGGGACGACCTCGTCGGGCTCATGTCCAGAGCCGTCAGCGTTGGACGCATTGACACCGTTCGGCCCGAGCACGAGCCGGAAGCGATGGGACGGTCGCCACGGGTCGACGGTCACGGGGGAGAGGTATATGTCTATCGCCGGGCGCTGATGGGCTGCCTGGTCTGTGGCGCGGAGGTTTCCACCGCGATACTGGCCGGGCGCAACCTGTTTTGGTGCCCGCAGTGCCAGCCGCGCGGGTAGGCTACTGCTCATGTCTCACACCCTTCGGCAGGTCAGTCGACCCGTGTCGGGCTACGCAGCAAGCCGCTTCTATCGGTGGCGCACCGGTACCCGGGGAAGTCAGCGCCTGGTCCTTACGCCGCTTTCGGTGCTGATCGTCCTCATCACCATCGTCTCGATGGTCAATTACAACTCGGCGCCCGTCGTGGCGTTCCTCGTGCCGATTTTGCTTGGTTCGATCACGCTGCGCTATCGGCCGCTGGTTTTCCTTGCAGTGCTGGCCGGTTTAGGTCTGACGATCGCGGTGCTCGATGAAGGTATGACGCCAACACGTTTCAGCACGCTGATCCTTATGGGCGTGTGCGTGGGCATCATCTTGCTGACCTCGCGCAGGATTCGTACCGGACTGCCTGGCCCGCTCAACGAGGCAATGCTGTTGGATTTGCGGAACCGCCTGTATGCCGAGGGCAGGGTGCCGCCCCTATCGAACGGTTGGCAATCGCAATCGGCGATGCGCTCGGCCGGCGGAGCCAAATTCGCCGGCGACTTCCTGGTCGCCCGTCTCTCCGACGACGGCTCGATTCTCGAAATGGTGCTGGTCGACGTTTGCGGCAAGGGGGTGGCAGCCGGCACCCAGTCACTACATTTCGCCGGCGCCTTGGGTGGATTGATCGGGGCGCTGTCGCCCGGGGAGCTTTTTTGCGCTGCCAATCGATTTTTGCTTCGGCAGCGGTGGGATGATGGTTTTGCCACTGCCGTCCACGTCATTGTCGACTTGAAGTCAGGCAATTTTTCGATCATCAACGCGGGCCACCCGCCGGTGCTGCGCTGGTGTTCGGCGACGCGTGAATGGCTGGTCGACAGCGCGAGAGGAACCGCCCTGGGCATCACCGCTGACGCCGATTTCCATACAACGTCCGGCACACTTGGACGCGGTGATGCACTCATGTTCTATACCGACGGGGTTGTCGAGTCGCGTAACCTTGATGTCATGGCTGGCATCAGGAAGTTGCAGTCGACGGCTAAGGCGACAATGGCCAAGGGGGTCGACGAGGCGGCCGAGCGTATTTTGGCGAGCGTCGAAGAACGCGACGACGATTGCGCCGTGCTGATTTTGTCGCGAGATCTGGCAGACTCGCGCGTGTGAGGTTAGCCCCGTGCTGTTGAGCGGATGACGAGAATCGAACTCGCGTGATCAGTTTGGAAAACTGAGGCTCTACCATTGAGCTACATCCGCGTGCGGCCTGTGTCGGCGACGGCGTCCATCATGCCACATGCTTTGCCGCCCCATCTCTATGCGGTGAGGTTGCTATCGCAATACCAACGCATAGAGATCGTGGCGGACTGAAGTTAGACGCTCTTCCGGCGGAAAACGCGCTTGTGATCGGCTTGGCCGTGCACATCCTGGGCGCGTTCGGGGCCTTTGGCGCTGGTTGTGCCCGGATCTGAATCGCCCGCGGACTTGGAGTCGAGCGCATCTTTGAATTTACGCATGAGGTCGGACTGGCCGCCTTTTTTGGGGGCCGGTTTTGCTTTAGGCATACATAGCTCCTGGTGGGATTGGACCTAGGGCCAGTATGCCGGTCTGCGGATCTTCTGTCAGCACCGCGTCGGCCGCCGCAGCGGTCTGTTCCTGCTCGAAGAGAGCAGATTCTTGCACAGCCCAGCGGTCCCATACACCGGCAAACACCGCACCATCGCGAGCGAGAGCCCGAGCTTTGCGGTGTGCTTCGTCGGCTTCGATCCAGATCACGTAGGTCAGCGACGGTCGGCACAGGCGCGAAGCGCTGCCGACACCGTCGACGACGAGCCAGGCGGTTGGCTCGAGTTCGATGTTGCCGTCACGCTCGCCGGTAATCCAGTCGTAGCGCCGATAGTGTCCGCTTCGACCCTGGGCCAGGGGTTCGAGTGCGGCCGCCAGGAGCGTCGGCACCTGGCCTAAACCGTCCCAGCCTGGACAAAGTTCGTCGACAGTCAGGATGGGGCAATCCAACGCGGCCGCGAGCGCTGTGGCCACCGTCGTTTTGCCCGCACCGCTGCGTCCGTCGATGGCGATGATGCGTCCGCCCGACGGCAGGGCCGGGCTGTCGGCGATGAGCTCGAGCAGCGATTCGTAGGCAGAATGGCTCACCGGACCAGTGTCCACCAGGTGCTCGCGCGACACTTGAGGTGCCCGCCGGCTTCGGTAGGGGGTACGTCGCGGTGGCGCACCACGGAGTCCGAGCAAGGCCGTCCATACCGGATTGGGCTCTGGGTGCCAACGTCCATTAGACTCATCAAGGCGCTCCATGAGCGTCGCCGGGATGTGGCGCAGCTTGGTAGCGCATCCGCTTTGGGAGCGGAGGGTCGCAGGTTCGAATCCTGTCATCCCGACAGGTTGTCCTTGTCGACGGCACGCCGCGACGAAGATGACCGTAATCAGACACAACCCCTAATGAGGAGTCGCGCACGTGAAAAGCACCCCGGAGACATTGAGCCCGACACGGGCCAAGCTCACCATCAGTGTGCCTTTCGAGG
>JBBSRT010000046.1:0-10098 GCA_038242765.1 Propionibacteriales bacterium | reverse complement strand
GCTCTGGTATGGCTGCGCGACCGGCCCGCCGTGGCGTCGGTTGTCGTTGGCGCACGCACAGCAGCACAACTCGTCCATACACTTGCGTCCGAGGACGTTGATCTGCCCGTCGAAATTATCTGCGCGCTTGATGACGTGTCCGGAGGCGCCCGGTGATCGAATACGAGTTCCGACGGCTGGTGCTGCCGCGCACCCAGTCCAGGTCTGCGGTATGCCGACTGCTCACTGACGCGGCCGAATATCAGGGTTGGGAGCTCGCCCGGGTGCGGATCTTTCGCGACGGTAACCGGCGAGTCACCCTGCGGCGCAAGATCATTCGGATGCGCAAGACGATCTAGAAACCAACCCACTATCGGCGCGCTAGCGTGGAGGCATGGTGGAGACTTTGCAAGCAGACCTCGTGTGCGAGGGCGGCGGCGTCAAGGGAATAGGGCTCGTTGGTGCCGTCGATCAGTTGGTTAAGAACGGTTACACCTTCCCGCGCGTCGCGGGAACGAGCTCGGGAGCGATCGTTGCCGCACTGCTGGCGGGTTTACGGCACGCCGGCGAACCTCTGTCGCGGCTTGACGACATCGCCGCAACGATCGACTACAGCAAGTTCACCGATTCGAACGCGCTGGGACGCATCCCGCTGGTCGGGGGGCTGTTGTCGGTGTTGGTCGCCGACGGTCTGTATCAAGGCAAGTTCCTCGAGGACTTCCTGGGCGGAATATTGCGTGACCTGGGGATTGAAACGTTCGGCGATCTGCGAACAACAGATACGTGGCCCGCGCACGCCTGGTCACTCGTGGTCACCGCAAGCGACCTGTCGCGCAAAAGACTGGTTCGCATACCCTGGGACCTACCCGCCTACGGTGTTGACCCCGACGAGTTTTCGGTGGCCAAGGCCATCCGTGCCTCCGCGGCCATTCCATACTTCTTCAAACCGGTGGAGGTCGGCGGTGCGACCTGGGTCGATGGCGGTCTACTGTCGGACTTTCCGGTTGGACTTTTCGACCGAGAGTCAAGCCTGTCGCCGCGTTGGCCGACGTTTGGGATCCGGCTCACCGCCAAACCGGGAATACCGCCAGTCACGCATCCGGTGCGCGGGCCGCTGTCGATTGGGGTTGCAGCGATAGACACGCTGTTCACCGCTCAGGACAGCGCCTACATCGATGACCCCTGCACCGTCCGACGAACCATATTCGTGCCCACCGATGAGGTGAGTTCGGTCGACTTCAATATCGGTGCCGCCGGCACGAAACTGTTGCATGACAATGGCGCACAGGCCGCCCAGGAGTTCCTGCGTGGATGGGACTTCAAGGATTACGTCACCCAGTGCCGTCCGTCTGTCGAAGAGTCCCCAACACTTTAGCTAGGCCAGATTGAGAAATTCGTCGAAAACCCGGGCCCCGAACTCCAGGGCGTCGAGGGGTACGCGTTCGTCAACGCCATGAAAGAGCGCCGTGAAATCCAGATCGGCGGGTAGCCGCAACGGCGTGAAGCCATATGACGTGATGCCCAACCGATGCCACGCTTTGCCGTCGGTGCCGCCCGACATCAGGAACGGCGCAATGTGCGCCTCGGGATCCTGGCTGTGCAACGCCACCGTCATCGCATCGACCAGATCGCCCTCGAAGCCGAATTCGAGAGCCTTGTCGGTGATGTAGGGCTCAACACTGACGGTGTCACCCACGATCGATTGCACCGCCGGCAGGAAGGTGGCTTCGTGGCCGGGCAGATAGCGTCCGTCGACGATCGCCTCGGCGATCTCGGGTACGACGTTGGCCTTGTAGCCAGCGTTGAGCATTGTCGCGTTGGTGGTGTTGCGCACGCCTGCTCCGATCATGCGGATCGCTGGCCCAAAATGTTCGAGAAGCTCGAGCGGATCGGTGGACTGGCTGCCTGTGAGTTCACGTACCTTGGTCAACAGCAACCGCATGGAGGGGCCCGGTTCAACCGGCCACTCATGGTCGCCGAGGGCGATGAGGGCGCGCGAGACATGCGTGATGGCGTTGTCAGGTTGGCGCATTGAGCCGTGGCCGGCGGTGCCGCGCGCACGCAGTCGCATCCACGCGATGCCCTTCTCGCCCGATTCGATGAGATAGAGCCGTTTGCCACCGACAACGGTCGAAAATCCGCCGACCTCGCCGATCGCCTCGGTGCATCCGTCAAAAAGCTCCGGACGGTGATCGACGAGCCAATGAGCACCCTGGACGCTGCCGGCTTCCTCGTCGGCGGTGAAGACGAGGGTGATGGGTCGCGACGGGATAGCGCCTGCTCGTTGGCGCGCCCGCACCACCGACAGCAGCATCGCGTCGAAGTCCTTCATATCGACTGCGCCACGACCGTACAGATATCCGTGGACAATCTCGGCCGCGAAAGGGTCGACCTGCCAGTCGGCGCTTTCGGCCGGCACAACATCGAGGTGCCCGTGGACCAGCAGTCCCGGGCGCGTCGAGTTTTGATCCCCCCAGCGTGCGACAACGTTGGCGCGGCCGGGCGCCGACTCGATGATTTCGGATTCGATCCCGACTTCGGCGAGTTTAGCCGCTACGTATTCGGCTGCTTTGCGCTCACCCGGCCCGCTGTCATCGCCGAAGTTCGACGTGTCGATGCGGATAAGGTCGCGACAAAGTTCGACGACCTCGCTTGTGACCGGCTGTGACTTGTCAGTGCCCATGAACACATCCTAGGCGGCGAGCAAACGGCGCAGAGCCCGGCCGAACAGCAACGCAGAGACGCGCCGCACTAACGGATCGAAGGCCCTTGGCAGATGGGCGATCATGATGTTCTCGCGCCACAGGATGCGCGAATTGCCGGCACCGTCCTGTCCGGCTCGGACCTCGATTTCAGCCCAACCCAGCACCACTGAGCCGCGTTTCTCGAGCCGGCAGCAGGCTACCGCTGCGGGCGGAGGCTGCCAACGTGTCACCTCCATCGGATCGTCAAAGCTGAACGGACCTAACCGCGTGTGTCCGGTGAAAACGGTACCTACTCCCCCATCGGCAGCCGGTGAAACAGCGATTGTCGTAAACGGGATCAGGTGCGAATGTGCCTTCCAGTCTGTCACCTGCCGCCACGCCTGCTCAGGGGTAAGGTTGCTGACTTGTTCGATCTCGAATAGCGCCACCACCTGAGCGTATGCGAGGCGCCCAGATACCGCTGACTAGGATGTCGAGGTGCGAACCACAGATTTTGCCTCCGTCGACGATGTCACCAACAGGTTGGCTGAAGCCGGCTATATCGCCTCCAACGCGATCGCCACCACGGTCTTCCTGGCCAGCGAACTGGGTAAACCGCTCCTGGTCGAAGGGCCCGCTGGGGTTGGTAAGACCGAGTTGTCGCGTGCTGTTGCCGCGGCAACGGACGCCGATCTCGTGCGGCTGCAGTGCTACGAAGGTGTCGATGAGGCGCGCGCCCTCTATGAGTGGAACCACGCCAAACAATTATTGCGCATCACCGCCGGTCGAGACGAGGGCTGGGACGAAACGCGAACCAACATTTTCAGTGAAGAGTTCTTGCTGGCAAGACCGCTGCTCACCGCCATCGGCAACCCGAATCCCACCGTGCTCCTCGTCGATGAGACAGACAAGGCCGACGTCGAGATCGAAGGCCTCCTTCTCGAAGTGCTCGGCGACTTTCAAATCACCATTCCCGAACTCGGCACGATCACCGCGGTCCGCCGGCCGTTCGTGGTGTTGACGTCTAACGCGACTCGCGAACTATCAGAGGCGTTGCGCCGCCGCTGCCTGTTTTTGCACATCGACTTCCCCGAGCCTTCGCTAGAGGAGGAGATCGTCAGGTTGCGCGCCCCCGACCTCTACGACGTGCTGGTCGGCTCAATTGTGCGCATCGTCAACGTTTTGCGCGACATGCCGTTGTGCAAACCGCCGTCGGTCTCGGAGACAATCGACTGGGCCCGCACCCTGGTTGCCCTTGGCGCCCATACCCTCGATGAAGCAGTCGTCAATGACAGTCTGGGTGTCATCCTCAAACACCAGGATGACGTCGTGAAAGTCAAGACGCGCCTCAATCTTGTACAGGTTCTTGACGGCTCGCCCTCATGACCCCGTCGGGAGTATCGGGGCGCCTTGTCGAGTTCGTCGGTGCGTTGCGGCTCAAGGGCGTCCGAGCGGGCACCAGCGAGACCGTTGATGCGGCGGCCATCATGAAGGTGCTCGGTTTGACCCATCGCGAACAACTTCGCGAAGGTTTGGCGGCTGCGCTAGTGCGCCGCGGCGGCCAACGCGACATCTTTGATGCCACCTTCGACATTCACTTTCCGCTCGGGGTGGGCCATCGAGAAGCTTCACGTCGATCCCACGAATCCTCGGTTGCCCACCTTCGCGCTGCCCTTGCCGAAGCGCTCGCACAGGGTGACAGTCAGACGATAGGTCAAATAGCCGGTATGGCCGTTGACACACTCGGCCAGGTCAGCGAAGGCGGCAGCACCGCAAATGGTTTTTCGGCGTATCAGGCGCTGAGCGTCGTAGCGCCACAAACGCTCATCGCGGAGGCGATGCGGCTGATGGAAACTCAGGCCACATTCGCCGACCGGATTGCCCGCGACGAGGTGCGTAGCCGGGTGGAACAATTCCGGCGGGCCGTTGCCATGGAGGCGCGTCGCCGCACCGCAGAGGTGCGCGGACGCGACCGGGTGACCAAGCACGCCATACGCACATCGACTGACCAAATCGACTTCTTGAGCGCTGATCAAAAGCAGCTCGACGAACTGCGCCGCATGGTGCAACCGTTGTCGCGCAAGCTCGCCACCCGCCTGGCCGCACGCCGGCGCCGTAATAATCGAGGCTCAATCGACATTCGCCGGACCGTACGGCGTTCGCTGGGTACCGGCGGGGTACCGATGAGTCCAATTTACCAAAAGCGTCGACCTGCCAGACCCGAACTCGTGCTGCTGTGCGATGTGTCGGGATCGGTGGCCGGTTTCGCGAGCTTCACGATGCTTCTGGTGCAGGCGCTGCATCAACAGTTCAACCGCGTACGCGTTTTTGCTTTCATCAACGCGATGGACGAGGTCACCGAACTCCTCGACGCGACCGAACTGCACGGTTCGCGCCTCGGCGACAGGATCGCAGCGCACGCCATCATCACGAAGTGGCACACCAGCAGTGATTATGGCGAAGCGTTCGGGGACTTCGCTGAGCACCATCTAGATGCGCTCAACCCACGCTCTGCGGTACTGATCCTCGGTGATGCCCGCAACAACAATCAGGATCTGAACCTGGGCGCTTTGCACGAAATCATCGGCCGTTCACGACATGTCTACTGGCTCAATCCCGAACACTCATCGCGTTGGGGACTCGGTGATTCTGAAGCATTAGCCTACGCCGAAGTGATTTCCATGCATGAATGCTGCAACATCGACCAGTTGAGCACATTCATCACCACGCTACTTCCGGCCTGAAAACTAATCGTCGGCGCTCTCGCCGTCGGCGTCCTCGTCGGCTTTGTCCTGGTCCGCTTTGTCCTTGTCCGCTTTGTCCTTGTCCGCTTTGTCCTGGGCGGCCTTGTCCTTGGCAGCTTTATCCCTCGCGGCCTTGTTGGCGTCGTCTTTCTTGTCGCTCTTGTCTTTCCTGTCTTTCTTGTCGTCCTTGTTGCCGTTGGGGTTGGCGTTGGGTTGCGGTGGCTGAACGGTTGCGGGTGTAGGCTGCGCCGCAACCACAAGTGTCACCGTCGAGCCGATTTTTGCCGTCGAATCCGAATCCACGCCAATGACCGTGCCGGGGACCTTGCGCGATATTTGGTCTTCCCTGTCCGGGTTCAGTCCGAGCTTTTTCAGTATGTTCGCTGCGTCGGCGTAGGACTTCCCGAGCAACGACTTTGTCGGAACGTCGACAAGTCCGCTGGCCACCGTCAATTCGACGGTTGAATCCTCAGTGAGTTGGACTCCGGCCGTCGGTGATTGGGCCACAACCGTGCCAGCCTTCTTGCCGGCCACATTCGCCTTTTGACTGGCGACGACAAAGTTTTGTTGCTTCAGCGCCGCCTTGGCGGTGGTCAGCTGTTTGCCGATGACGTTGGGCACCTGATGCTCGGAGTCGCCGAGGAATGCTGCACCGACTCCGGCGATCAGCGCGAAGGCGGCAACGGCGAGCATCAAAAGCATCAGGGGTCGGCGCCGTCGCGGCACGGCGGCTCGGGCCGGAGTTTGCTCACGTGAAGGGTGCGGAACCTCCATTGCCGCCGTCGACTGCCCGTCGATCCCCGCAGCCACCGGGGCGGCGGCCATTGCCTGCGTCGCATCACCTGCGGTCGCCACGTCAGCGGCCGCATAGGCTGCGGTTGGCTCGCCAGTCATCAGTCCGCCACGCAGCGACTGTGCTGCGAAAACGACCGCACCGGCCGAGGACGGACGATCCTCAGGATCCTTGGCCAGCATCGACATCACCAGCTTATTGACGCTGGCGGGCACCTCAGGCGGCAGGTCCGGCGGATCATCTTGAATTTGAGCCAACGCGATGGCGACCTCGTTGCCGTCTTCAAACGGAACCCTGCCACTGAGGCACTGGTATGCAACGACACCGAGTGAATAAATGTCTGAGGCAGGAGTGGCCGACTTTCCGCCCGCCTGTTCGGGGCTCAAATATTTCGCGGTGCCGGTCAGCATGCCCGTACGGGTGAGGGGCAATGCGTCCCCCGCCCTGGCGATGCCGAAATCGGTGATCTTGAAGGCACCTTCGGGGTCGAGCAGGATGTTGCCCGGTTTTATGTCGCGGTGCACGATGCCGGCGCTGTGGGCGGCTTGGAGTGCGCTTGCCGTCTCTTCGATGACTCTGAGGGTCTGCTCGACGCCGATGGCGCCGGTATGGAGTCGTTCTGCCAGAGCGGGCCCATCGACGAACTGCATGACCAGATACGACAGGTGCGGACCGTTGACTTGGGTTTCGTCACCGAAGTCGTAGACCGGTACGGCATGCGCATGGCTGATCGAGCCCGCGGCGCGCGCTTCGCGTCGTAGCCGTTCGCGAAAATCAGCATCCTGGGCGTGCTCTGAACGCAACACCTTAACCGCCACCGGCCGGTCCAAAACGGTGTCGACGCCACGCCATACCTCGCCCATTCCGCCGCCGGCGATGCGGGCAACGAGGCGATAGCGGTCGGCGATGAGCGCTCCGGCGTACCACGGTGCGGTCGACTCATCGCTCATTCGACCAGATTACCGGTCAGCGAAGCAGAGCGCGTGTGGTCAGGTCCGGATGAGACCCAATCGGCGTGCTTTGCTGACCGCTGCGGTGCGGGTCTGCACGCCCAGTTTGGTGAAGATATGGACGAGGTGGGACTTGATCGTCGTCTCGCTCACGAAGAGTTGGCGGCCGATCTCGGCATTGGTGTAACCGTCAGCAACCAGCGCGACGACCTCGAGTTCACGCACGCTCAGATTGGTTTGGGGCTTACGCACCCGGCTCAACAGCCGTGTCGTAATTGCCGGAGCGAGCGCCGACTGACCGGCAGCCGCGGCCCGGATCGCTGCAAGCAGGTCGTCCGGTGGCGCGTCTTTGAGGAGGTATCCCGACGCGCCGGCTTCAACCGCGTTGAGGATGTCCGCGTCGGAGTCATAGTTGGTCAAGATCAGGACGTAGGGCGGGTCCGCTGCCGACAAAATGAGCCTGGTGGCAGCAGCTCCATCCAAACCGTCACCAAGCTGCAGGTCCATCAAAACCAGGTCGGCCTCCAGTTCGGAGACCATCGAAATGGCTGTTTCAGCATTCTCGGCTTCGCCGACGACGCGCAGGTCCGGTTCGGTCGACAACAGCGCCCTAAGGCCCGCCCGTACTACCGGGTGGTCGTCGCAGACCACGATGCGCGTCATCACGAGTCGACCTCGAACGCGGCCGAGATTGCGGTTCCACCGCCGGCAGCGGATTCGACCACGAGAGTGCCGCCGAGCCGCTCGACACGTTGGCGCATGACGTCGAAGCCAAAAGAATCAGAGTCGGGCTGCCGCTGGGTAGCCACAGCGGGGTCAAAACCGCACCCATCGTCGACAACATCGAGCCGGACCTCACCCTCGAGATAGCTCAACGTCACGCGAGCCCGGGAGCACGAGGCGTGTTTGGCGACATTGCCCAGGGTGCTCTGCGTGAGGCGTACGATCGCGGACTCAATGGCCATGGGTAATGCCGCCGGTTGACCGACGACCACAAGTTCGGTCGCGAAATCGTGCATCCGTCCCATATCGCTGGCCGTACGTTGCAATGCGCCCGTCAAGGTGGCACCGACCAGCGATGCTGGACTGAGTTCGCGGATCAGTCGACGCGCCTCAATCAGACTGTCCGAAGCGGTATTGCGCGCAAGCACCACGTGTTCATTGCCGGCGCTTTTGGGGGCGGCGCGCTCTGCGGCATAAAGCAACATCTGGATGCTGGACAGGCCTTGCGCGACCGTGTCATGGATTTCGGCAGCCAACCGCGTCCTTTCGTCAACGATGCCCTTTTCGCGTTCTGTAGCGGCCAGTAACTCCTGGGTTGCTCTCAATTCATCAATGAGACGTTGGCGTTCAGCTGACTCGCGATACAACGCCCGGTAGCCCAACCCGAAACCAATCGCTACCGCGGCGCCGATGGCGGGCCCGATGACAGCACCGGCGGTGAAGCCGTTGTGCATACCCAGGATCGCAATCGCCGCTGCTGCTGAGGCCGCCACGGCAACCGGCCCTCTCCAGCCGCTCAAGAGGTGCAAATAAAGGAAAAACAGCGGAAACACCAGATAGGCCGCATCAGGGGTGAGCCATACGAGCACCAGCCACTGCGCGGTCAGTGCGGCAATCCACAATGGCGCAAACCGATGCCGCGGTTCGAGCAGGAATCCGCCAACACCGTAAGTGCCCAGGAAGAGGATCGACACACAGACAACGGTCAGACCGACACGCGCATCGCCATACGCGGCGCGCACCATCACCAGCAATGCCAGGCCCACGATGAGCGCATGCAGACCGACACGCAGTCCAGCAAACACGGGCTCTAGTCGGGTGCGGATCACGCGACAACGATAGCGCCGCAAAGAGGCCGCACCTGACCAGCAGCGGTCGTGGCAAAAGAGTCCATCGAAAGTTGTAGTCAATGTCCCAACGTTGGTATCAATCTGGCCCATCTGTTACACGATGGAAGTCGCCACCGGTTTGGAGATGCTGGGTTTAGTCGAAAAGAAAGTGATCCTCATTTCATGTTTGTTGCCTGGCGCGACCTCATCTTCGCCCGCGGCCGATTCCTGCTCATCGGCTCGGTCGTCACCCTCATCACTCTCCTGGTCGGATTCCTCAGTGGACTCACTGCGGGCCTGGCCAACCAAAACATCTCCACGATCCAAAACCTCGATGCCGACCGCATCGTCTTTTCAAAGCCGGCGGCGGGCGCACCGGTCTCTTTCAGCGACTCAGCGATCGATGCCGCGCAACTCAAGTCTTGGGAGGGTGCCCCCGGCATCAAGTCGGCCCAGCCGATCGGCATTACCCAAACCAAGGCGCAAGGCTCAGCGCAAGCAAACGTCTCGCTCTTCGGCGTTCAGCCGGACTTCGGATCCAAGGCTCCAAGCAAAGCCGGCCAGCTGGTCCTATCGGCTCCGGCGGCCGACGAGATGAAGGCAGCCGCGGGCGATGAGGTGACCATATCGGGCAGTTCATACACGGTCGACAAGGTTGTCGGTGATGACTGGTTCAGTCACACCGCGGTCGTATGGATGAACCTCGACGACTGGCAGGACTATGCGAAACGCACCGGCGAGCCCGACGCCTTCGCCACTGTCTTGGCGGCCAAAGGGTCGACCAATGCCGACAGTCTCGGCGACACCATCGCCACCACGAAGTTCGGTTCGCTGACCGCGATCGGCGCCTTCAGCTCCGAGATCGGCTCGTTGCTCATGATGGTCGGCATGCTGTTCGGCGTCTCCGCCCTGGTCATCGGCGCGTTCTTCACCGTATGGACGATTCAACGCAAGGGAGATGTCGCGGTGCTCAAGGCCCTGGGCGCCTCCAACGGAGCCCTCGTCAAGGACGCACTGGGCCAAGCGCTCGTCGTGCTCGTCCTCGGTGTCAGCATCGGCATCGGTTTGACTGCTCTGCTGGGCTTGCTGGCCGGCCAGGCGTTGCCGTTCATCCTC
>JBBSRT010000045.1:0-10104 GCA_038242765.1 Propionibacteriales bacterium | reverse complement strand
TATGAATGCGGGCAAGCTGATCGTCGCTGGCCGGTGTGGCACCGACGATCTCAAGGTTGCTGGCATCAAGGACGCCGAGCTCACGAGCAAGTTCCATGGTCAGGTCGACGCGCACCGGCGCCATCGGGTGCGCCTGCCCGAAGTTGTATTGGGTCAGGCGCTCATCGAAAACGACGCATGCTTTGTCGGGCATGCATCAAACACTAACGCCCTGGGGCACAACTCATTGGGAGAGTTCGCTTGAACGCCTGCTGGCCGCCGCGATCGCCGCCACGATTGACGCGCGAACTTCTCGAAGGTCGAGCGCGGCTATCGCCGCTGCCGTGGTCCCCCCCGCAGACGTGACCCGTTTGCGCAACTCGCTCGGCGATACTTCGGATCCATCAAGCATTGCTGCTGCGCCCACAATCGTTTGAATCGCCAACAGTCGCGCGGTGTCCGCTGGCAGGCCGGCTTCGATGCCGCCGGCGATCATGGATTCGGCAAGATAGAAAACGTAGGCCGGACCCGATCCCGACAGCCCGGTGACAGCATCCTGCTGGCCCTCGGGCACGATAGCCACCTTGCCCGAGGATTCAAGCAGATCTTTCGCGGCGGCAAGTTGCTCAGCGCTGCAATGGCTACCCGGCGACATGGCGAACATGCCCGCGCCAACGAGGGCGGGTGTGTTGGGCATGACACGGATCGCGGCCACATCAACAGAAACCGCCGACTCCACGGCCGCGAGCGTCACCCCGGCTGCGAGCGAGATGATGGTTGACCCGGCCGGCACTACCGGCCCGATCTCACCCAGCACAGCTGACATGTCTTGCGGCTTGACCGCGATGAGCACCATACGAGCCTGTCGAGCGGCCTCGACATTGTCGAGCACCGACACACCATGGGTCGAACGCAATGCCTCCGCTTGCTCCGCTCGCTTTTCGCTGATCGCGATGTCCTGAACGCCGATACCCGAGTCCAAAAAGGCCGCAAGCAACGTCTCGCCCATCACTCCGGCGCCAATGATTGCTATCTGGAATGCCATGGTCCATACCTTAGGGTCAGCACGTGCGCTTTCGTCCCGACCCCTTCATCATCGGGATCGTGGGCGCGGCAGCAACGGCGTCGTTGGTTCCGCTGACTGGCAATGCGCTGGACCATGCACAGGCCGGAATCAAAGTCGTCATCGGCGTGCTGTTCTTTCTGTATGGCGCACGGCTTTCAACTCGTGAAGCGTTGCGCGGGATCGGCCATTGGCGTCTCCAGGGTTCCATCCTTGCGACCACTTTTTTGCTGTTTCCACTTCTTGGCCTGATCGCGCACGCAGCGCTGGTCGGACTGTATGGGACCTCGCTGGCAGCGGGGGTCCTTCTTGTCTGCTTTTTGCCGTCCACGGTGCAGTCGTCGATCACGATGACTTCGATCGCACGCGGCAACATCGCTGGCGCCGTCGTGTCGGCTTCGGTATCCAATGTGATCGGTGTCGTGGCGACGCCATTGCTGGTGGCGTCCTTCCTAGGTGGCGCCGGCCAATTCAGCACCAACGCGATCATCACCATCATCTCCATCTTGCTGCTCCCATTTTTTGCCGGACAGTTTGCTCGTCGTTGGGTTTCCGGGGCTTTGCGGCGACACGGTTCGGCGGTGCGATTCACCGACCGGGCAGCCATCGTGCTGATCGTCTATGTCGCGTTCAGCCGCGGTGTGAGTTCAGGGGCCTGGGGCCAGGTCAGCGCACTGGCGATCGGTCTCGTCGTGGCAAGCCTGCTCGCATTGCTGGGTATCGCTTTCACGGCCACCTACTGGCTGAGTCACCTGTTACACCTCAGTGCGCCTGATCGCATCACACTGATGTTTTGCGGAGCGAACAAGAGCCTTGCCAGTGGCCTACCGATGGCGTTGGTGCTTTTCGACAGCGCGCACGTCGCGTTGATCATCTTGCCGCTTGTGCTGTATCACCAATTGCAGTTGCTTGTGTCCTCATGGCTGGCGAGCCGGTGGGCGCGCCGCCATGACTAACGCGCAAGTGACCAGCTAGTCCGCGTGGAGCCGGGAGAAGGCCAACGCCTCCAAGAGGTCTGACTCCTTCGAATCTGGGTCGGCTGCCTTTCGCGTGTTTATCTCAACGACAATGTGGCCGTCGAAACCGCTCCCCGAGACATATTCGAGGAACTCCGCACACGGCTGCGAACCATGTCCGGGCACCAGGTGTTCGTCCTTGGCCGAACCGGAGCCGTCCGTCATATGTATGTGCGTCAGTCGATCCCCCAGCGCCTTGGCCATCTGTATCGGATCGCCGCCTGCGGTGGCACTGTGGGACAGGTCAAGGGTGACATGGGCGTAGTCGTGTTGGGACGGATCCCAGCCGGGTGCATACGCTTGGAATACTCGCTTGCCGGTACGCCACGGGTACATGTTTTCGACGGCGAAGATCATGTCGGTGCGCTTCTCGAGGTCGTTGATACCTTCGACGAATCCGTGTGCGTAGTCGCGTTGCCACCGAAACGGTGGATGCACCACGACAACGTCGGCATCCAGCGCATGCGCCATCTCTGCACTCTTTTCGAGTTTGCCCCACGGATCGGTGCCCCATACGCGTTGTGTGACCAAGAGGCAGGGCGCGTGAATGGAGACGACCGGGATTTCGTGATAGTCGCGCAGACCCCGTACGGCGTCGATATCGGCGCTCACCTCGTCGATACCGACCATCACTTCGATGCTGTCGTAGCCCAGCCGTTTGCCCATTTCGAAGCCGCTCGCTGTCGACTCCGGGTATACCGACGACGTCGACAGTGAGATCTGGAACGGTTCGGACACACCACCAGCCTAAGCGGACCTCTCATTTCTGGGTATGACGCCTTCGGTCGCGAACGACTTGGCGGCGGCGACTACCGTGTGAAGGATGCCTGAGGTCGATATTGGTTTTCCGCGCACCTTCGTCGAGTTCACGAATCCCGATGACTCCGCCGAAGTGTTTCGGTGCGACCTCACGTGGCTCACTTCGCGTTGGACATGCATTTTCGGCTCGGGCTGCCAAGGAATCTATGCTTCCAGCCCAGCGACCGGATGTTGCACCCTTGGCGCCCATTTCGCCGACAAATCCGACCACGAACGCGTCGGCCAACACGTCGAGCTCCTGACCGGTCAGCAGTGGCAACACCACGATGAGGGACATGCCGGCGGGTGGACCGAGACCGACGACGATGGCGACCTCAAGACGCGTGTCGTGGACGGGGCTTGCATCTTCCACAACGATCGCGGATTCGACGGAGGATACGGCTGTGCATTGCACGCACAGGCTCTCGAAGCCGGCATCAAACCGCATCTGACCAAGCCCGACGTGTGCTGGCAATTGCCGACCAGGCGCCAGTTTCGCGAGGTTGACCGCGGCGATGGCACCGCGTACACCGAGGTGCAGATCGGTGAATACACCCGCGCCGGCTGGGGACCAGGCGGCCACGACCTCGACTGGTATTGCTCGTCCAACACCGAAGCACACGTGGGTCTAGACCCGGTTTATGTTTCAAACCGAGAAGAGTTGGTTGCAATGATGGGCGAGGGCGCCTACAAGGAACTGGTTCGACACGCCGAGGCCCATCTTGCCGGACCATCGCTGACACCTCATGCTGCTGACCCCCGATGAATCCGGTGAAGAGGCGTCGGGCAAGAATGCTGTATGCGCTTGGACCACATCTCATTTGCAGTAGGCCCTGACGGGTTGGCCGGGACCACATCCAATCTGGGTAACCTGTTGGGCACGAAGTTTTATGACGGCGGGATACATCCGCGTTTTGGCACCCGCAACATGATCATGCCGCTCAAAAACCACATGTTTCTTGAGGTTGTCGAGGTGCTCGACCATCCGGCTTCCGAAAAGGCCGCTTTCGGCCAGGCCGTCCGTGCCCGTTCTGAGCTCGGCGGCGGTTGGCTCGGATGGGTTGTTGCAGTCGACAACATGGAAGCTGTCGAACGCCGTATAGGCCGCCATGCAGTACCAGGCAACCGTCGCCGGCCAGACGGCATCAACATGGAGTGGCGTCAAATCGGCGTACGGGGCACACAGGCCGATCCACAGTTGCCTTTCGTGATCAGCTGGGACTGCCATCCGGCCGAACACCCCTCGCAGGCCGGCCCCGCTGACATCGAGTTGACCGCCCTCGAAATTGCCGGCAACCCCGGACGAGTCGCCGACTGGTTGGGGCAACCTGCCATCGAGGCGCTCGGCGATCTTGAAGTCAAATGGGTCGCGCCGCACGGCATGCCCGGCATCGTGGCTGCGGTTTTCGATACTGCTGAGGGCGAAGTGCGCATCTAGCGTCGTTGATCGCCCCGCATACCTGCCGGGGCTGGCGCCTGACTTTTTGTCACAGTCTTCGCATACGGTGACCCTATGGCGACAACCACCAAAGCTCCCCGCGCCGTTTACAAATGCGCCGAATGCGGCTGGACCACAAGCAAATGGGTCGGCCGCTGCGGCGAATGTCAATCGTGGGGCACCGTCGATGAAACCGGCCGCAGCGAACGCAATGGTCGCACCAAGACCGCACCGGTCTCGACCCCTGCCCAACCGATCAGCGCGGTCGACGTGGAGTCCGCTCGTAGTGCCTCCTCGGGTGTCGCCGAACTCGACCGGGTGCTCGGCGGCGGCGTCGTGCCCGGCGCTGTGCTGTTGTTGGCCGGTGAGCCAGGCGTTGGCAAGTCGACACTGCTTCTTGAGGTCGCGTCGAAGTGGGCCCGACTTGGCCAGCGCACCCTTTACATCTCCGGCGAAGAGTCCGCGGCGCAGGTACGTTTGCGCGCGGAGCGCACCGATGCGCTCTGCGATGAGTTATATCTGGCCGCCGAAACTGACCTGGGAGCAGTACTCTCCCACATCGACCAGGTGCGCCCATCGCTCCTGATCATCGACTCGGTCCAGACAATCGGGTCGGCCGACATTGATGGCGTACCCGGCGGTGTGACTCAGGTCCGTGAAGTTGCCGCCTCCATCATTCGGGTCTCAAAACAAGAGAACATCGCGACGCTGCTGGTTGGACATGTGACCAAGGATGGTTCCGTCGCCGGTCCCCGTGTGCTCGAACACATCGTTGATGTCGTGCTGCAGTTTGAGGGAGACCGCAATTCGCGCCTGCGCATACTGCGCGCGATCAAAAATCGTTTCGGCCCCGTCGACGAAATCGGTTGTTTTGATTTGGTCGACGACGGCATCGTCGAAGTACCCGACCCGACCGGTTTGTTCGTCTCTCAGCATCACGAACCAGTTGCCGGCACCTGTGTCACGGTCACCATGGAGGGTCGGCGTCCGCTGTTGGCCGAGGTGCAGGCGCTCAGTGTGCCCACCACAACCCCTTCGCCACGGCGCACCACCAGCGGACTCGATTCGGCGCGAATGGCGATGATCCTTGCCGTGCTCACCAAACATTGCAAGCTTGATCTCAGCAAATTTGATGTCTACGCCGCCACCGTCGGCGGTGCCCGATTGCACGAGCCTGCTGTTGACTTGGCGGTGGCAATTGCCGTGGCTTCTGCGCACAAGGGGCGCATACTGCCCACCCAACTCATTGCGATCGGCGAAGTCGGACTTGCCGGCGAAGTACGTAAAGTCAGTGGCCTGGCCGCACGTCTACGAGAAGCATCGCGGATCGGTTTTCGCCATGCGATCATTCCGGCAGGCTCGGAGATCGACAAATCGGGCTTCGGCAAACTGCAGGTCAAAGAAGTGCACAACGTCGGCGAGGCATTGTTTGCCATGAGCGCGCCCCGACTTGTCTCCTGAGCCGTAGACTGTCGACGGCCCATACTAAAGATCCTTGGAGCAGCATGGTTTCGTTCGGCGACAATAACGTCGACACGCCCGAATCGGCAGCGCGCATACGCGCGATTCTGGCGGCGGTCGCGCCGGGAACCGCCCTTCGTGAGGGTCTCGAACGGGTGTTGCGAGGCCGGACCGGCGCACTCATCGTCATTGGTTGTGACCGTGTCATCGAATCGATCTGCACCGGTGGCTTTGTCCTCGACATTCCCTTCACCGCGACCGGCCTTCGCGAGCTCGCAAAAATGGACGGGGCCATAATCGTTGACAAAGACGCCAGCCGCATTCTGAGAGCGGGCGTCCACCTGATGCCCGACCCGGCAATCCACACCGACGAGACCGGTACACGCCATCGCACCGCAGACCGAGTGGCGCGCCAGGCTGGTTTTCCCGTCATCTCAGTCTCGGCCTCAATGCATGTCATCGCGCTTTATCTAGGCCAGGCCCGACATCCCCTCGAAGACACCACAAGCGTGCTGGCTCGCGCCAATCAGGCCTTGGCCACCCTTGAGCGCTATCGTTCACGACTTGACGAGGTCGCCGACGCGCTTTCGGCACTTGAGATAGAAGACCTCGTCACGGTGCGCGATGTCGCTGCGGTTGCGCAACGCCTCGAAATGGTCAGCCGCATCGCCGGTGAGATCGAGACGTATGTCCTGGAGCTGGGCACCGATGGGCGGCTGTTGTCGCTGCAACTCGATGAACTCATCAGCGGCGTTGACGCCGAACGCGAATTGTTGATTCGCGACTACATGCCTGGCGGCCGTCGCAAGCGCACTCCCGAATCGGTGCTGGCTGTGCTGTCAGCCATACCATCAGCGGAGCTGGTCGACCTGTCCGCCGTGGCGACCGCGCTGCGCATCGGCACCGGTTCGACGCTTGACGCTGCGCTCACGCCGCGAGGCTTCCGGCTACTTGCTCGCGTCCCACGGCTGCCCGCGACGGTGGTCGACCGCCTGATCGACCACTTCGGTTCGCTGCAAAAGTTGTTGGCCGCAAGTATCGAAGACCTGCAGACCGTCGAGGGCGTCGGCGACCTGAGAGCGCGAGGCGTGCGCGAAGGGCTTTCGCGTCTTGCCGAATCGAGCATCCTCGAACGCTACGTCTAGTCGCTCTTTGGGTCCTTCGGCTTTTCCTTTTTCTCATCTTCGGGAGTGGCCGATGCTTTGGAAGTCGGCGTCGCTTTGGGCTTTGGCTTCGGTTTGCGAATCAGGGTGAAGTTGTCTGACCCGGGTTCGCCACCCAGCGTCGCGGCCCGGATCAGATAGTTGCCCGGACCGCCATACGATTCCTTCGGAGCGCAACTGTTGCCAGAACCACGACCCGACCACGTGACGTTGGCAGCAGTTGCCCACTTGGCGGCGATCGTCACCGGTTCGGGGAACAACGCCTCCTGGCACACACTTGAATCCCAGATGGCCGAACCGTTGGCGTTGATGACGATCAGCAGGCTTGCCGCCTCAGCATCAAAAGTGCAAGATTCCTTTTGGGTTGTGCTCAACATGAATGACATGTCGACTGGTTCGCCTGAGTATTGCCCGCCCTTCACCGACGGTTGGATTCGGACCTTTTCGGGATCGCAACGCTTGGTCGCCGCAGCGAGCTTCGCTTCGGTCACCGGGTTGACTGCAGGTGTCGGCGTCGGCGCGCTGGTGACTTTCGGCGTCGAGGCGGCAGGTTTCTTTGGTGGATCATCACCATCGAAGAGTTTCACCGCACCCCAGACCAATAGCAGGATCGCGGCAAGCACCAAAAGCCTTCTGCGCCAATAGATTTCGGCAGGCAAACGGCGCCGACGTTGCGTCGCTGGGGTCATGGCCACCACGCTATCTGTGCGCGGGCCCATGCGAAGATCGACTCGCCATGAAACAGATCACCAACCGAAGCGCGCGACTGCACGACAGCATTGTGGAGTGGTTCGCAGCCGCCGAGCGGGACCTCCCGTGGCGCAGTGACGTCGCCCCTTGGGCGGTGATGGTTTCGGAGTTCATGTTGCAGCAGACCCCCGTGGCCCGCGTACTGCCCGTTTATGCCCGGTGGATGCAGCGATGGCCCACGCCTGCGGATTTGGCTCAGGAGCCGGCTGGCGAAGCGGTGCGGTCATGGGGTCGGTTGGGATATCCGCGACGCGCCCTCCGCCTGCATGCGGCCGCCCGCATCATCGTTGAGCGCTTCGACGGCGAAGTGCCCGCCACCCTCGAGGAGTTGCGGTCACTTCCCGGAGTAGGCGAATACACCGCTGCGGCAATCGCATCTTTTGCGTTCGAACACCGCCATGTTGTTCTCGACACGAACGTGCGACGGGTGATTGCCCGGGCCGAGGAAGGCGTCGAATTTCCCACCCCATCGGTGACCGCAGCAGAACGCACCCAAGCCCAACGCATGCTCGCATCAGCCGAAGACGGACCCCGCTGGTCGGCGGCGGTCATGGAATTGGGCGCCATCGTCTGCAAAGCACGGGCTCCCCTTTGCGATCGTTGCCCCATACGCGCCGATTGCCGTTGGCGACTCGAAGGCTATCTGCCGTATGAGGGTCCAGCTCGTCGCGGACAGTCTTATGCGGGTACGGACCGCCAATGCCGAGGCGCGCTGTTACAGGCTTTGCGCGATTCGGCGGCTCCGGTGAGCCGACACGTTTTGGACGCCATTTGGGACAAGCCCGTCCAGCGCGCTCGTGCGCTGGACGGGCTTGTCGCCGATGGGCTCATCGACGAAATCGAGGGTGACCGGTTCGCTCTCGCCGGCACCCATAAAACCCGCTAGTCCGTATGGCTGACTTCGAGGGCGGGCGGCATCAATTCGAGATCGGACTTCGACGTGCCCACGAACGTGAACGTCGCTGTCTTTCCTTCGCCTTCGACATCGATGAGGACGACCTGACCGGGGCGAATCTCACCAAACAGCATCTTCTCGGCGAGAATGTCTTCAATCTCGCGTTGCACCGTACGGCGTAGCGGACGAGCACCGAGCACCGGATCGAACCCGCGCGTGGCCAACAACTGTTTGGCGGCCCCGGTGAGTTCAAGCGAGATGTCTCTTTCGGTGAGGCGTTCTTCGAGTCCGGCCATCATGAGATCGACCATCTGCACAATCTCCTCCTGCGTCAACGGCGGGAAGACGATGACCTCATCGACACGGTTGAGGAACTCAGGACGGAAATGCTGCTTGAGTTCGTCCTGAACCTTCTCTTTCATCTTCGCGTAGGTGCCGGCGACGTCACCTGCAGCACTGAAGCCCAGGTTGACTCCCTTGGAGATCTCTCGCGCGCCGAGGTTGGTCGTCATAATGATCACGGTGTTTTTGAAGTCCACGACCCGGCCCTGCGCATCGCTGAGGTGTCCCTCTTCGAGGATCTGCAACAACGAGTTGAAGATGTCGGGGTGGGCCTTTTCGACCTCGTCGAACAACACGACCGAGAACGGCTTGCGGCGCACCTTTTCAGTGAGCTGTCCGCCTTCTTCGTAGCCAACGAAACCAGGAGGTGAACCGAAGAGACGCGAAACCGTGTGCTTCTCGGAATATTCACTCATGTCGAGTTGAATCAGCGCGTCGTCGTCGCCGAACAAGAAGTTCGCCAGCGCTTTAGACAGCCACGTCTTGCCCACGCCCGATGGTCCGGCGAAGATGAACGAACCGCCCGGACGCTTTGGGGCCTTCAGACCGGCACGCGTACGACGGATCGCCCGCGAAACCGACTTGATGGCTTCGTCCTGACCAATGACCCGTTTGTGGAGCTCGTCTTCCATCTTGAGCAGACGGCTGGACTCCTCTTCGCTGAGTCGGCCCACCGGGATGCCGGTGGCCTTGGCGAGCACGTCGCTGATGAGTTCTTCATCGACAACGGCAGGCACGTCCATGTCGCCGGCCTTCCACTGCTTTTCGCGTTCGTTGCGCGCGAGGGTCAGCTTCTTTTCTTCGTCGCGCAGCGACGCTGCGGCCTCGAAGTCTTGAGCATCGATGGCGCCCTCCTTGTTGCGGCGCGCCTCGGCGATTTGTTCGTCAAGTGCTTTGAGCTCGGGCGGAATCGCCATCCGGCGGATCCGCAACCGCGCCCCGGCCTCGTCGATGAGGTCGATCGCCTTGTCGGGCAAGAACCGGTCGGAGACATAGCGGTCCGACAGATTGGCCGCCGCCACCAGCGCTTCATCGGTGATGGTCACCCTGTGATGGGCTTCGTAGCGGTCGCGCAGCCCCTTGAGGATCTCGACCGTATGAGCCACGGAGGGCTCAGCGACCTGGATCGGCTGGAAACGGCGGTTGAGCGCGGCATCCTTTTCGAAGTGCTTGCGGAACTCATCGAGGGTGGTCGCACC
>JBBSRT010000044.1:0-10237 GCA_038242765.1 Propionibacteriales bacterium | reverse complement strand
TTGCCACAGGTGCCCTCTCGATCGGCGTTACGGTCTCCAGTCTGCACCATTGCGGCTCCGATCGAATGGACCAGAGCCTCAGGTCGCCGCGTCGAGACGAGCCAGTAGGGTGCCGGGTCGCGGCGATCATCGAGTGCAACCCGCACACCGGTCTTGATGTATGGCCGGGTGCGGACGAAGGCCAACGCGTTGGCGCCCGGGCCCATCGCTACCTGCAAACCCGCCGCGTCCAAGGCTTGGGGTGCGCGCAGGAACCGTGCATCGATGTGCGCGCGCCCGATGCGCAACTCGTTGTCGTCGACAATCACCAACAGTCGGCCATAGCCAATGAGCAGGGCGGCCATGAGTATGGCGGCCGCAACTGTGGCCACAACGGCGATCAGTACGCTTGTGGCCACCCAGAGCAGCCAACCCCATACGGCGGCAAACAGCATGCCAGCGGCCCACCACAGCGGCGGGGCGTACAGGCGTTCGCGATAGGTCACGCCGCCAGCCTGCCATGTGGCCAGTAGTCTCGGATGCATGGTCGACATATTGATCCACAGGCTCGACCCGGTTGCCCCGATTCCGGCGTATGCACACCTCGGTGACGCCGGTGCCGACTTGGCGACGACTCACGATGTGCAAATCGGACCCGGCGAACGTGCACTCGTCTCGACCGGCATCGCGATCGCTGTTCCCGACGGTTTTGCCGCCTTCGTGCATCCTCGATCCGGACTTGCCGCAAAGCACGGCTTGTCGGTGGTGAACACCCCCGGCACGATCGATGCCGGTTATCGTGGCGAGATCAAGGTATTGCTCATTAACCACGACCTGCATGAGCCGATCGCGTTAACGCGCGGAGACCGGGTCGCCCAACTCGTCGTCCAACGGGTTGAACATGCCAACATGATCGAGGTTGACCACCTGCCCGACTCCGCACGTGGAATCGATGGCTACGGTTCCACCGGCGGACTCGCATCACATCCGATCCAGACCGCCCACTGAGACTTCCCAGGAGACACCACCATGCTCAAACGCCGCAAGAACCAGCCCAACGCAACGGCACCGGCCGATTCCGCATCCGAGGAACCCGTTTCAGGGCCGGACACACCGACATCCTCGCCTGCTCGTCGCTCACATGGGCCATGGGATTCGAGCGAAAGAGACGTCGACACCGATCCCACCTTCCTCGATCTTGGTTCGATGATTATCCACGGCCGCGTCGGCATCGACATCCAACTGCCCACCGAGGGTGACAGTGATATCACCGGTGCGGTGGTCATGATGACCGAGGATTCGGGCTTAGAAATGCGCGCGTTCGCCTCGACTCGTTCCGGTGGCATGTGGGACGAAGTTCGAGCAGAGCTGCTAGCCGACGTCGAACGTCGAAGCGGTGAGGCGAAGGAGGTCGAAGGACTCTTTGGTGCCGAACTGCACGTGCGACTACCAATGGAGCTGCCCGATGGGGAGGCCGGAGTTCAGCCAAGCAGGATTATCGGCATCGAGGGCCCGCGCTGGTTTTTGCGCGCAACATTTCTTGGTATGGCTGCGGCCGAACCCAGCGACGAAGGTCTGCTGATGGAATGTTTGTGCGACACCATCATCAAACGGGGAAGTGCTCCAATGGCTCCACGCGAGCCACTCATCCTGACCGTGCCCAGCGGCCCCGTTGTCGCCGACGACAGTCAGGCCTGACCATGGTCGGCATTCTAGGGCGTGCGCTGGGTCGGATGGGACGAGACGACGACGAGGTCGAATCGCTGCAGGAGGGGGTCATTAAGGCCGGTTGCAAACCCTTGGCCGAGCAAAGCGGCCGCGAGATCGTGACCGCACACGGAAGTCTGCGTTCGGTGACGTTGCGACCTGTCGATGGAGTCTCGTGGCTCGAAGCCGAACTGTATGACGGTACGGCGAGTCTGACGCTCATCTGGTTGGGACGCCGGCGTATCGACGGCATCACCTGTGGACGAGAATTGACCGTGTACGGCCGGCTCGGCAGCCGAGACGGTGCCCACATCATGTTCAACCCGCGTTATGAGTTGCAGCCGTGACCGACAACATCGAGACGGTCGAGCAACTCGTCCGGGCTCAGCTGTCCAAGGCACTCGGCGGCTCACGAGGCATTGCCGAAAGTGCCCTGCCCACCGCTGCGTTCACCGTTTCCTGGATCTTGTCGCACGATCTTCGTGCCTCGCTCATCATCAGCGGTGGCTCAGCGGTAGCGCTGCTCATCTTGCGCTTGGTGCAGCGCTCTTCTATACAGTTCGTCCTCAACGCGCTGGTCGGCATCACGATCGCCGCGGTGTTCGCGTTGCGCTCGGGTGAAGCCAAGGACGCCTTTCTTCCCGGCATCCTCTACAACGGCGGCTATGCGGCGGTCCTCATCGTGTCCATAGTTGTCGGTTGGCCCGTCATCGGCTTCCTGGTCGGCAGCGTCACCGGTGATGCGACGGCATGGCACCGAGACCGGCAGATGGTGAAGTTGTGCAACCTGTTGACGTGGCTTCTGGTGTTGCCGTGCCTGCTGCGTGTCCTAGTCCAATATCCGCTGTGGGCCAGCGACCAGGTCGTCTGGCTCGGCACCTCAAAAATTGCCCTGGGCTGGCCATTGCAACTCGCCTCATTGGCGGCGATGGTGTGGGTTTTGGCACGCAACCACACGCCGCTGGAGCAGCCAGAAGCGCGCTGAAGGCCCGTACACCGGGCAAACGTGCTGCAAACGAGCAGATTCGGGCATATTTTCCTGCGCTTGCCCCCTGTAGGGGCCGTTTACAGCCGTCTTATTTGGGTGCGAGCAATTGGCCGAGTTGAGTTTCGGCCTCTGCCGGTGTGACGAACAGGAGTTCGTCTCCGGCCTCGATCGTCCGATCGGGGTCGGGAGTCTGAATCGTGTTGTCGCGCAAAATCGCCACGAGCACCACATCACTGGGCCACGGCACATCGCGAACCCGTTGACCGCCATGCGGGGAGTGGTCGGGCATCGTGAGCTCGACAAGGTTGGTGTTGCTTTGCCTGAAGGTGAACAACCGTACGAGGTCGCCGACCGTCACCGCCTCCTCGACCAGTGCCGACATGAGCCGTGGAGTGGACACTGCCACGTCGACTCCCCACGAATCGTTGAAAAGCCACTCATTGCTGGGGTGATTGACCCGACCGACCGTTCGCGGCACCGAGAACTCGGTTTTGGCCAGCAGCGTGATCACCAGATTGGCCTTGTCATCACCGGTTGAGGCGATCACAACGTCGCATGACTGGAGTTGGGCTTCGTCCAGTGAGGACATTTCGCACGCATCAGCAAGCAACCATTGGGCAGCCGGAACGATCTCGGATCGTATCGATGCGGGATTCTTGTCGATCAACAGCACCGAATGACCGTTGTCGATCAACTCCTGGGCCACCGAACGGCCCACCGAGCCGGCGCCGGCAATAGCGACTCTCATCAGCGATGCCCTCTCATCTGTTGGTCTCGGGTCCGTTTTGCAGAATCTGGGACACCGAGTCGAATTCTTTGGCCATCAAGAAGACGCTAAGGTAGTCGTTTTCCTGAAAGACGGTGTCGGGGTGAGCGATCTGAGCGATGCCGAGCCGTTTGAGGTGCGAGACGCGTACATGTGCCAATTTTTCGAACTCGGCGACGCGCCGCCCGATCCATGGGCGAGGTGCATACAACTGTTCGAGCTGGACGTCGCCGGTGGCGTCGCGCCATACCGGTTCCGAACCGTCGGGTAGCAACCGGCGTAATACCTGGTCGGCAGCCCAAGGCACCGTGGCAACGGTCGGTATGCCCAGTCGCTCATAAACTTCGGCACGTCCGGGATCGTAGATGCGTGCCACGACGTTTGACACCGAGAACAGCTCGCGGGCAACCCGAGCCGAAATAATATTGGAGTTGTCGCCGCTGGATACGGCCGCAAATGCGTCGGCCTGCACAATGTCGGCTTCGGCGAGAACCTCGCGGTCGAAACCGACACCGGTGACCGTTTTGCCGGCGAAGGACGGACCGAGACGACGGAACGCATCGGGGTTGTTGTCAATGACGGCGGTGGAATGTCCGCGCGCCTCCAAACTGCGCGCCAGGAGCGACCCAACACGTCCGCAACCCATGATCACTATGTGCACGGTGCGACGCTACACCGGCAGGTGAGACCGGTGTAGCGTCGCACCGTGGGAATCGCAGAAGCGGGCAAGCGTGCCCTTGTGGGCCGCAAGCTTCGCAATTCCCAAATGGGTGAGACGCTGCTGCCCAAACGCATAGCGTTGCCGGTCTTTGCCAGCGATGCGTTGTCGTCGGTTGCCTACGCTCCCGATGAGATTTTTTTGATGTTGTCGATGGCCGGATTGTCGGCCTATGCCTTCAGCTGGAAGATCGGCATCGCGGTCGCGGTCGTCATGCTGACCGTCGTTGCCTCCTACCGACAAAACGTGCGCGCCTATCCCAGCGGCGGCGGCGATTATGAGGTCGCCACAGTCAACCTCGGCAAGTCCGCCGGTGTGACGGTGGCGAGTGCGTTGCTGGTCGATTATGTGCTGACCGTTGCCGTGTCGATCTCGTCGGGAGTGCAGAATGCCGCTTCGGCGCTGCCGTGGCTTGCAGGACACGAAGCGATGGCCGCCTCGGGACTGGTGGTGTTGTTGACGGCGATGAATCTGCGTGGCGCCAAAGAGTCGGGCACCGCGTTTGCGATCCCCACTTACCTGTTCATGCTGTCGATCTTCGGTATGGCTATCTGGGGTTACAGCCGCTACCTGACGGGCAACCTGCCACAGGTCGAGAGCGCCGCTTTTGACGTGAAACCCGAGGAGGCCTTTGCCGGTTCGATCAGCACACTGGCCATGGTGTTTTTGCTGGCGCGGGCCTTTTCGTCCGGTTGCGCCGCCCTGACCGGTGTTGAAGCGATCAGCAACGGAGTACCGGCATTCCGCAAACCCAAAAGCAAGAATGCGGCCACCACGCTGCTGCTGTTAGGCACCATCTCCGTCACCATGCTGATGAGCATCATAGTGCTGGCCAACCTGATGAATCTGCGTTATGCCGAAGACCCGGCAACCCAATTGCTCCGTGGCGGCGTGCCCGTCGGCGACAGTTATAAACAGGACACGGTCATCGGCCAACTGGCCAAGGCGATCTTCGACAATGCGCCAATCCTGTTTTATTTCACCATCGCCTGCACGGGTGTCATCTTGGTGCTGGCAGCCAACACCGCCTTCAACGGCTTCCCGGTGTTGACCGCGATTCTGGCTCGCGACGGCTACCTGCCTCGCCAGCTTGACACCCGCGGCGACCGGCTTGCCTTCAGCAACGGCATCCTTGTCCTGGCCATCGCCGCTATCGTCCTGATTCAGGCATTCGATGCCGAAGTGACACGTCTCATACAGCTGTACATCGTCGGAGTTTTCATCTCATTCGTGCTGAGCCAGCTCGGCATGATCAGACACTGGAACCGGCATTTACGAAGCGAAACGGACCCGACCGAACGCCGACGGATGATGCGTTCACGCGCGGTCAACTCCTTTGGTCTGTCGATGACGGTGACGGTGCTCATCATCGTGTTGGTCACCAAATTTTTGACCGGCGCATGGATCGCGATCGTGGCGATGCTCATTATCTTCCTGGTGATGCGGAAGATCAACAAGCACTACACCCTCGTTTCGCAGGAGTTGGCCATCGACGACACCGATGTGGCGTTGCCCGCGCGCGTGCACGCGATTGTGCTGGTCAGCCGGCTGCACAAACCGGCGATGCGCGCCATCAACTACGCACGCGTCTCGCGGCCCAACAGTATCGAGGCGATCACCGTCGAGTTCGATGCCGCCGAAACCGCAGCGCTGCTCGCCCGGTGGGAAGAACTTGCCGTCCCGATCCCGCTCAAAGTCATTGATTCGCCCTACCGTGAACTCGTCCGGCCGGTCGTCAAATATGTGCGTGACTACCGCAAATCGAGCCCCCGCGACGTGGTCACGGTCTATATCCCCGAATATGTTGTCGGACGCTGGTGGGAGCAGTTGCTGCACAATCAGACGGCGCTGCGCCTCAAGGGGCGCCTGCTGTTCACACCCGGAGTCATGGTGACCAGCGTGGCCTACCAGCTGCAGTCGTCCAAGAAGATGAAGACGCCCCGGATCCGACCGGCGCCGGGCGACGTCCGTCGAGGCAGACCTACCCCGAAGGCTCGCCGTGATCGGTGACCACTATGAGGTGACGGTTGGCCCCGTGGCCCATGGCGGCCATTTCGTGGCCCGACTCGAAGGTCGTGTCATTTTTGTGCGACACGCCCTGCCCGGCGAGCGAGTCCGGATCCGCATCACCGAGGAGTCCAAACGATTTTGGCGAGCCGATGCCGTCGAGGTGCTCGAATCGTCGCCGCTGCGCGTCGAGCCGCCCTGCAAATATGCCGGCGTATGCGGAGGCTGCGACTTTCAGCACGTGGACCTTGCCGGACAGCGTGAATTCCTCGGAGATGTCATACGCGAACAACTGCACCAACTGGCCGGCCTCCAGTGGGATGGTGCCGTCGAATCGGTGAGTGATACCGGGCTCGACTGGCGAACCCGGGTCACTTTTGCTGTTGACGACGAAGGTGTGCCGGGGCTGCGCAAACACCGCTCACACGACGTCGTGCCCATCGATGAGTGCCTGATCGCCCACCCCGACATTCCCCAAGTGCTCGGCAATCGGTGGCCGGCCGACGCCGTTGAGGCAATCACCTCCACCAGCGGCCAGAGTCTCGTGGTCGCCGACAAGCCACGCGGCAAGCTCCCCAAGATCAACGCTGGCGGCATCATGACCGGCGCCGGCAAACAGCTGCGCGGCAAGGCCTCGGTCACCGAAACAGTGCGCGAACACGACTTCCGCGTCAGCGGTTCGGGCTTTTGGCAGGTCCATCCCCGGGCTGCGCAGACACTGGTTGATGCGGTCCTCGAAGGTGCCCAGATCCGTCCGGGCAACACTGTTGTAGATCTCTACGCCGGTGCCGGTTTGTTCACCGCATTCCTTGCCGATGCCACCGGCGCCGACGGCAGGGTGGTCAGTGTTGAATCCGACGTCGGCGCCGGTCGCGACGCTCGCCGCAATCTGCATGCTTTTGAGACCGTGAAACTCGTTAATGCCACTGTCGACGAGGCGTTGGCTTCGGGTGCATGCGGCGCAGCCGCCGATGTCGTCGTACTGGATCCGCCTCGCTCCGGCGCTGGCAAGTCGGTCGGGCTCATCGCCGCTTTGCATGCGGCGCGCATCGTGTATGTGGCTTGCGACCCGGCGGCCCTCGCCCGCGACCTTGCCTCCTTCGCTGAAACTGGCTATCGGCTGGAATCGCTGCGTGCTTTCGATCTGTTCCCCATGACACATCACGTCGAGTGCGTGGCGGTCCTTGCTGCCGAACCGGTGAGCCGCGATCCTTAGCGAGTGACCCGCTTCGCTGACCCGCACCATTGCCCGAGTTGCAGCTCCCAGATCGTCTCCAACAGCTGTCAAAACTGCGGAGTTTCCTTCGACTCGGCCGAGGCGCGCGAGCTATGGGCGACGCTCAACCACGCCGACGTGCTGCTCGCCCGGCTGGAGGCCAGCGCACGCGAGCCCAACACGTCCGCCACCGCGACCCGGGCGACCGTTGGGGCAACCGGGGGACCGGGTACTACGCCACAGACAGGCACGTTGCTACCGACTGCACCGGCGATCCCGACACGGCCTACGAAGCGGCGGTGGTCGGCGGGTTCGATCATCCTAGCTCTGGGAGCCCTGTGCCTCCTGGTTGCGTCCTTCGTGTTCATCTCGGTCGCATGGGCGATCCTTGGGCTGCTTGGGCGGACCTTGGTGTTGCTGGTTATCACCGCGGTCGTTGCCGCCGTCGCGGCCGCGGTGTCGGCGCGTGCACTTCGAGCCTCTTCCGAGGCGATGTGGGCAATAGCCATCGGCATGGTCGCACTTGATTATTGGGCGTCAAGGACCTACGGACTCGCACGTCTGGACCAGCTGAGCCAGCAGCATGCGGTTTTTCTTTTCGGTGCGCTCATCACCGCACTCGGCTTCCTCATCGCTGTTTGGGTGCGGCCCCGGCTGCAGGCCGATTTGGTCGTCGCTCAGATGGCCGCGGTGATTGGCACCTACGTGGCCTGTGCAGGAGTGAACATCGCCGGGGTCAATAACACCTACCTCGCACTGATCGCCGGTGGTCTCGGGCTCGTGTCGACCACCGCGCTGTGGAAAGTCAACCTGCATGTCGCCGCCGCTGCGGCAGCACTGGCGCCTCTCCTTGCCTACGTTATCGCCTTGACTACGGCCGCTGAAGCGGTCATACGCACCAACGACGCGGCCACGCTGTGGCGCGGACCGGCGTGGCAAATGGTGGCGACCATCGTCGTCACGATCGTTGTCGGCGTCGGTGTTCAGTTCGTGCTTCGAGGCAAGGCGCATGCATTACTGGCGCCGACTCTGGCGGCCGCGATAGCCACCGGTGCGACCGCATGGGTGTTGTATGCCCCGTTTAGCGACGTCGAGGGTGCGGTCAACCAGCAGGCTGTCGCCATTGTCTTTGGTTTGGTCACGATCGCAATCGCCACGGCGCTCTACGAGGTGATGCCCGGCGACGCGCGAGGCAGCTGGTCCGGCGGCTGGAACGCAGGCATGCGCATCGCCGCACTGATCATTGCCTTGCCTTTGGTCGGCCATGGGCTCTACTGGATCTTTGGAGAGGCAGCGCCCAACGTCGTGCGGTCCATCTCGACGGGGGAGTGGACCGCGCCCGTGGGCACCACCATCGATCTCGAAGCAGCTGCGCCGCCGGGATGGTTGGCAGCGGCCGTCCTCGTCGCATTGGCTCTCGGATTGCTACTGATTGCACGCTGGCCCGTACCGGCTCCGGCGGGACACTCGACCGGGTCGATGCTGCATTCAGCGGCAGCTGCACTGGTCATCACGGCGGCATTGATCGAGTTGGCAGTCAACGAGGTGCCCGTTATCGTCTTCGCCCTCGCAGTGACTGCCGTCGGCACACTTGCCCTGTGGTGGGGCCTTCAGCATGCCCGCCCAGTTGTCCGATGGGCCGGGATCGCGCTGATGGGGATGGCGGCGTTCAGCGTGCTGGGCTCGTCCGCGGCATCGATGTGCACCTGGGCCTCCCTCGGTCTCATCACCGGTTTCGCCGCATGGCAAACTGCTCGGCATGCGGACCGCCTCATGCATGGGGTGCTGAGCGCCGCCGCTGCGCTCCTGTTCAGCGGGACCGTCGTCGCTGCGACGCATACGGCCGGCTTTCAGGTGCGCTGGCAAGTGTTGGCGCTGACGGTGGCGGTTGCTGCGACGGCACTTGGCGCACAGGCGCTGCGCACCTCGACGCTCAGCCGGCTGACCGTTGAAGCGGTCGCAGCGGCGGGGTTTCTTGCCGCGCTTTTCTGGGCAGCGGCTGACACCTCCCTTGGTTGGCAGAGCCTGCTGTGGACGCTCACCGGCGCAACGCTGGTGGTCATCGCGCTGATGTCCAGTGATCGACGCATCGCCGCTGCCGTCGGTTCGACGGCACTTGCAGTGGCCTACATCTTGCGTTTGGCTGCCAGCGACATCAGCGTTGTCGAGGCCTACACCTTGCCGATCGGTATTGCGCTGCTCATTGCCGGCGTTGCGGCCATGCTGGGATTGGTGACGTCGTTCGGATTCTCCTCTTCGACTACAAAGCCGCCGATTTCGTCGTGGACGGCGCTGGGGGCGGGGTTGACGCTGTCGCTGTTGCCGAGCCTGCCACAGGTGTTCGAGGATCCGACAACGCTGCGTGGGCTTCTGCTTGGCCTAGGCGTGCTCGCCACCTTGGCGGTCGGGCTGCTGCGGCGTTGGCAGGCGCCGTTCGTGATGGGAGCCGGATTGACTTTCGTCCTGGCGGTGCGCCACCTGGGCCCATACGCCGACGCGGTGCCGCGCTGGATGCTGATCGGTGTGGTCGGTGTTGGTTTGCTCTTGGTCGGAATCACGTGGGAATCGCGGGTCAAGAATGCCAAATCGGCCGCCGGCTATGTCTCGGCGATGCGCTGAGACCAACGGTTCTTGTATGCGACTTGGTGTCACGAGAGAGTAGGGCCATGACACAGCCCGGCACAGCGACACAGCCCGAACAGCGGCGCGCAGCCCTCGGCCAGGACGTCCTGCTGTTTTGCGCTGCGTTCAGCCTCGTCGTTCTGGCCTTTGTTGCCTCGTATGTCATTCTCGACGTCACGTCGCCGGCCGCGCAACGCAGCGGTGACTACTGGTCGCTCGGCCTCTCCGATTCGC